>JAJUHM010000233.1 GCA_029279925.1 Aquabacterium olei | reverse complement strand
GAACGGCGTCACCCCGTGCATGCCTTGCACCGTGGCCTCGAGCGCGCCGCGGGTGTTCGCAGGCAACCGGGCCGCCACGCGCCCCTGGTGGTCGATCACGACGGTGGCGCCGGTGTTCGTGGCCCGCATCGTCGGCAACTGGAACTCGAGCGAACGCATGCGCGCGATCTGCAGATGCTGATGAATGGCCACGGACTCGCCGAACCAGGCCAGGTTGCTCACATTGGCCAGGATCGTCGGGGCGTGAGTTGCATCGCGAAAGCGGGCCGCCAACTCCTCTCCGAACAGGTCCTCGTAGCACACCGTGGGCGCCACGCGCTGGTCACGCACGGCGAAGGACGGCGCCACCAGCGGGCCGCGGGTGAAGTCACCGAGCGGCATGTTCATCATGCGAACGAACCACCGGAAGCCCCACGGAATGAACTCGCCGAACGGCACGAGATGGTGCTTGTCGTACCGATACGGATCGCCCCAGGCTTCGGGCTCCGCACCCGCATGCCCCGCCCCCAGCCCGACGATGGAGTTGGTATAGCCGTGCTCGAAATCGCCCAGCGGCACCCCGACCAGCGCATAGCGGCCGCCAGAGGCCGGAAAGGCAGACGCGAGCGAGGACCAGTAGCCCTCTGGCAGCTGGAATGGCAGCAAGGGAATGGCGGTCTCGGGCGCGACCACCAGCGTGGTCCGGGCAGACCTCAGCTGCTCGGCGTGCCACAGCAGCATGGCCCCTTGACGCTCTGCCGCGAACTTTTCGTCCTGCGGCACGTTGCTCTGCAGCAAGGTGACCGACAAGGGTGTCCCCACCGGCGCGGTAAAAGTCAGTCGTCCCGCGCCCCAGCCGACGAACAGCAACACGGCGGCAGCGGCCAGGCCTGACAGCCTCGCCGCCACGCCGGCATGCCGGGACAGGGACCAGACCGAAGCCGTCACTGCCGTGGCCCACAGGGCGCCGACGCCGTACACACCGAGCCAGGGCGCCAGCCCGGCCAACGGGGTGTCGACCAGGGCATAACCGCTGGCGCCCCAGGGAAAGCCGGTGAACACGACCGCCCGGGCCCATTCGGCGAGCAGCCACGCCCCTCCCCACGCCAGCGCATCACGCCACCAGGATCCGCTCCGCCCGCGGGCCCACAGCCAGCCGGCCGCCCCCAGGTAGAGAGAGAGGGCCGCGCACAACAGCCCCACGGCCAAGGCCGACAACCACGCGGGCAGGCCGCCGTAACGGTGCAGACTGACAAACATCCAGCCCGTTGCCCCGACGAGCCAGACCGTGCCATACAGCCAGGTCAGAAACGCCACCTGACGCGCCGAACGAGCCGGCACGAGCAAGCCGGCCAACCCCGCGAGTGCCAGGGTCTGCCACACCGCGGGCATCCATGGGGCCAGGCCGTGGGCCCATGGAGCCAGCGCACCGGCATGCAGGCCACCCGCAACCAGTGCGCCCGCCGCCGCGAGGCCACCCGGCCACCATCGCGTCGGGCGCACGCCGCGCCCCGGCTGCACTGCAGACGCCGTCATCAGGACGCCGCCGTTTCGGTCTCGTCCGGGGCCCGGGTGACCTTGAACCAGCGAACCGCCCCGCCCCGAGCCAGCATCACCCTGAAGCGCAGACCGCCCAGGTCCACGTGCTCGCCGCGGCGCGGCACGCGGCCGAGTTCATGCGCCACCAGCCCATCGATGGTGTCGAACTCGTCGACCGGCAAGTCGGCATCGAAGGTCTCGTTCACCGAATCGATGGAGGCGTCTCCGGCGACCCGCTGGCTGCCATCGGCCAGCGTGAAGATGCTGGCCTGCCCGTCTTCCTCGTCGAACTCGTCTTCGATCTCGCCGACGATCTCTTCGAGCACGTCTTCGATGGTGATGAGGCCCGCCGTCCTGCCGAACTCGTCGATGACGATGGCCAGGTGGCTGCGGGTGGAGCGGAAATCGCGCAACAACTCATTGAGCCCCTTCGATTCGGGCACGAACACCGGCGGGCGCAGCAGGGTGCGGAGGTTCAGCTCGGGCGCGCGCTGCAGCTTCAGCAGGTCCTTCGCCATGAGGATGCCGATGATGTTGTCCCGGGAGCCCTCGAAGACCGGGAAGCGAGAATGCCCGGTGTCGATGACCTGAGCAAGCAAGGCGTCGTACGGCGACTCGATGTCCAGCAGGTCCATGCGGCGCACGGCCACCATGACATCGCCTGCCGTCATCGACGCCATGCGGATCACGCCTTCCAGCATCACCCGGGATTCGGGCTCGATCAGCTCACGCTGTTCGGCATCGGCCAGCGTTTCGATCAATTCGGCCGTGGAGTCCGGCCCTGGAGACAGAAACTCGACCAGGCGGACAAACAGACTGCGGGGGTCGCGCGAGCGAGGGGGCTGCGCGCTCTTGTCGGCTCGCGAGAGTCGACTGGGAGGAGAGTCGGACACGGCGTTGGTGTCGTGGTTGCAATGCCGCAAGAATACCCCATGCCCCGTCGGACACCATGGCCGGGCGGGGAGCCGACCCCGCAGGCAGGGCTACACTTGTGCCATGAGCCTGATTCCTGTCACCATCCTCACCGGTTTCCTCGGCAGCGGCAAGACCACGCTGCTCAAGCGCCTCTTGACCGAGACGCACGGCCAGCGCATCGCCGTCATCGAGAACGAGTTCGGCGAGGAAAACATCGACAACGACATCCTGGTGGCCGACACCGAGGAACAGATCATCCAGATGAGCAACGGCTGCGTCTGTTGCACGATTCGGGAAGACCTGCGCGAAACCCTCGCCGATCTGGCCAAGCAGAGAAAAGCCGGCACCCTGAGTTTCGACCGCGTCGTGATCGAGACCACCGGCGTGGCCGACCCGGGCCCCGTGGCGCAGACCTTCTTCATGGACGACGAGATCGCCGAGCTCTACCTGCTCGACTCGATCCTCACCCTGGTCGATGCCAAGCACGGCAACCAGCAACTCGACCAGCGGCAGGAGGCGCGCCGCCAGGTCGGTTTCGCCGACCAGATCTTCATGAGCAAGACGGACCTGGTGAGCGCCGAAGAAGCCGACGCCCTCGCCCACCGCCTCAAGCACATGAACCCCCGTGCACCGCAGAAACGCGTGCACTTCGGCGAGGTGCCCATTACCGAGGTCTTTGATCTCAAGGGCTTCAACCTGAACGCCAAGCTCGACATCGATCCCGACTTCCTCAAGGAAGACGGCCATGGTCATGGTCACCATCATCACCACGACCATGAGCACGGGGAGCACTGCGATCACCCCCATCACCACGCGCACGACGACGACGTCAAGTCCTTCGTCTACAAGAACACCAAGCCGTTTGATGCCACCAAGCTGGAGGACTTCCTCGGCTCCATGGTGCAGATCTATGGCCCCAAAATGCTGCGCTACAAGGGTGTGCTGCACGTCAAGGGCATGGAGCGCAAGGTCGTTTTCCAGGGTGTGCACCAGCTGATGGGCAGCGACATGGGCCCCAAATGGGCGGCCGGCGAGCAGAAAGTCAGCAAGCTGGTGTTCATCGGCATCGACCTGCCTCAGGACCTGTTCAAGGCCGGATTGGACCAGTGCCTGGCGTGACCCTCCCCCAACGGGGCGATACAAACTGGGGATGACACGCAGAAAACAGCGCGCCGGCGTGGCTACAATCCGCGCGCTTCCATCTTTCCCCCGCCAGGGGATGGACGGGCGCACAATATCCACCCATACCGTCGCCTGATCCGCTGCTGCCCGGGACGCAAAAAAGCGCGCCTCTCAAGCTTTGGCGCAGAAGGCCGAAGCCCATCCAACAGCCGCGTTCGTGGCGCCCGGGCGCTCGTCGCCTCCCATTCGCACCTCCGAGACCATGACAAGCACCGCCACCAAGGTTGACACCAAACTCGCGAACGCCTGGAAAACCAAAGCCGGGCGCGACCTGACGGAAGCCGAACTGATGGCCATGCCGGACGGCGAGTACATGAACGACAAGCAACTGGATTTCTTCCGCGCCCGCCTCGAGGCCCAGAAGGAAGACCTGCTGTCCAACGCCGGCGAGACCACGGAACACCTGCGGGAAGACACGTCCATCGTGCCCGACCCGGCTGACCGTGCCACCATCGAGGAAGAACACGCCCTGGAGCTGCGCACCCGTGACCGGGAACGCAAGCTGCTCAAGAAGATCTCCCAGGCGCTGGCTCGCCTCGACTCCGGCGAGTACGGCTTCTGCGACGAGACCGGTGAGCCCATCGGCCTGGGTCGCCTGCTGGCCCGCCCGACCGCCACGCTGTCCCTCGAAGCCCAGCAGCGCCGCGAGCTGAAGCAGAAGATGTTCGGGGACTGATCTGCCCCACCCCTTCGTCCCGACGCACACAAGGCGCACACCAGCATGAGCAAGGAATCAGGCGGTTTCCTGCGCAAGGTCGTGCGCTTTGTCGCCCACCCGACGACGGACTGGACGGAACTGGACGCGCCAGGCGCAGAGGCGGCGGAGAGCCAGTACGCCAAGAGCGAAATCAAGGCGATGATCGAGCGCAAGCGCCGCAACGATTTCGTGCGCAAGCGCGAGCTCGACATGCTGCGCAAGATCCGCAGGGAAGGCCTCAGCCCCGACAACGCCCTCGCCCTGAGCGGCAACTCCAACATCGACTCGGACTCACGCCCCTACACCGGCACGCGGTCCGACCTCGGCGTCAAGGCCAAGATCGACGAAATCGAACAGCAGATGGTGGGCAGCACCCAGCGCGCGAGCAGCCTGCCAAGCCGTCCCGCTAACGTGCCCACCTCGCCCATGGGCGACACCAGCACCTCGCCGACCGGCCTGAACATGGCGGTCACGCAGCCACTGTCGCTGGAAGACGACGTGCCTCAGGTATCACAGGCGGTGCTGGAGGCGGCACGGGCATCACTCCACAACGTCTCCTTTGATGACCCGATGCCCATCATGGGCACGCTGTCCCCGTCCTTCGGGTCTACGGTGCCGCCCCCGTTTGCCGCACCGCTCACCGCTCCGATGGCGCCCAGCGGCTTCCAGCACGGCATGGCCGTGCACGTCACGGAGCTGGTCCACGATCCCGAGTTGGACGAGGCTGTGATCGCCTTCGCCAACGCCGATTTCGACCAGTGCGAGCGCAGCCTGCTGGCGCTGCTTCAACCGGGCGCCGCGCGCCATGACATCCAGGAATGCTGGCTCGTTCTGTTCGACTTCTACCGGGCGGTGGACTTGCCGCAGAAGTTCGACCAACTGGCCGTGTCTTATGCCCAGAAGTTCGGGGTTTCGGCGCCTCAGTGGTTCTCGTACCCCAAGAAGGTCGCCGCCTTCCTGGCCACGACCGCCGGCGACAGCACCTTCCGCGCCACCCGTCAGCCGCCACAGGTGGACCACGGGCCTGACACCGAGCCAGGCGCTGATGTGCTGGAGGGCTGGGTGGCGCCAGCTGTGATCGACGCCGAAGCCGTGGCCCAGCTCCGGGTGGAGCTGCTGCAGATGCCGCAGCCGCTGACGATGGACTGGAGCCCGGTCCAGCGCGTGACCTCGGACGGGGCGGCACAGCTCGAGCTGGTTGCTCGGCAGTGGGCGGGACAGCGTGTGGCACTGACGTGGCGCGGCCTGCCCCACCTCATGGGGCTGCTGAACCAGCATGCCCCCACCGGGCAGCGCG
>JAJUHM010000232.1 GCA_029279925.1 Aquabacterium olei | reverse complement strand
GCCGTTTGCTCGGCATCAAGCTGAAGGGTAGGGCGTGGTACGAGGAGGTGTTCATTCCCCGGCTCAGTCCCCTGACCCTCATGTTCCTGCTGTTCACCATCCTGGTGATGTTCTCGCTCAAGGCCATCACGTCCGCGAACACGCCCCCCACGTGCCGGTGGCCGTGCGCACCATCGACGATGCGGCACTCGATGACCTCCAGGCCGCGGGTGCCAGCGTGGTCGTGCCCGAGGCCATCGAGGGCTCGCTGATGCTGGCCTCGCAGACGCTGGCGCTGGTGGGTGTGCCGATCCGCCGCGTGATCCGGCTGGTGCAGGACCAGCGGGTGGCCCGCTACGGCCTGCTGCGCGGCTACTTCCACGGGGCCGACGACGACAGCGTGGACGAGCTCGAACTGCAGCGGCTGCAGTCGATCACGCTGGAACACGACTCGGTGTGCGTCGGACAGACGCTGGACGCCAGCCTGGAGCAGCGGGACGTGGGTGTGACGGTCGTGTCGGTGCGGCGCGCGCACGGCGCGGTGATGTCGCCGGCACCCAGCCTGCGGCTCGAAGCAGGCGACACACTGGTGTTGTCAGGGCGCCCACAGGATCTGGCCCGCGCCGAAAGCCTGTTGCTCAAAGGCTGAAAAAGTCCCGTTCATCGGCTGCAGCCCTCTAGGCCCCGGGAAGAACTCACGGCACACTTTGGCGATCAGAAGCCGGGACCGGACCCGGCGCCAGGCAGTCAGGAGGGCCTGCATGGACGCCATGTCCACCCCCACGTCCACCCCCGTCCACCCGCCCCGCCCTTCCGCCAACCGGCTGTCGCTCACTGGCCGGCTCTGGCTGTCCGCGGCCATCTGGACGACGCTGATCGCCGTGGGCGCGGCCTTGCTGGCACAGCGCGCGCTGGACCGGCACCGCAGTGAGCGCCTGGCCGCGGCCCAGCACCGCCTGGAAGGGCTGCAGGATGCGCTCAATGGCGAGTTCCGGCAGCTCGCCGCCCTGCCCCGCGCCCTCGCCCGCCAGACCGCGACCCTGCACCTGCTCGAGCAGGTGCAGGTGCAGGGCTCGGAGCGCCTGAACGAAGCCGATCGGGAACGCGTGCGCACCATGCTGTCGAGCGACACCCGCGTGCGCCAGACCAGCCAGCTGCTGCACGGCACGGCCCGGGATTTCGGGATCGACCAGATCTTCCTGCTCGACCGATTCGGCACGGCCATCGCCTACAGCGCCATCGACAGCGCCGCCAACATCGTCGGCGGCAACTACCGCAGCCGCAACTATTTCATCGACGCCCTGGAGTTGGGCAGTGGCTCGCAGTTCGCCGTCGGCCGGGTCTCGCGCCGGCCCGGTTTCTACTTCGCAGCCCGCGTGGGCCCTTCCGAAGCGGCGCAGGGCGTGGTCGTCGTCAAGCAGGACATCGAGGCGCTCGGCCGCCTGCTCGACGACCCGACCCGCAAGCTGATGGTGACCGACGCCCATGGCGTCGTGCTGATGAGCAGCCAGGTCGCCGACCTGATGGGCCACGTCCCGCTGCAGGGCCCGCAAAACCTCGGCGCGGACGCGCTGAAAGACCTCTACACGCGGCCACCCAACGAGCTCGAGTGGCCGATCCGGTCGCTGACCATCCGCGGGACACAGCGCACCGTGGTCGACCGCACGGACGGCCCGCACGTGGTGATGTCGCTGCCCCTGACCTACGGCGGTCTGACGGCGTGGGCGCTGGTGCCACTCGATGGCGAACAGCCCATTGTGCTGGCCTGGGCCGCCGGCGGGACGCTGCTGTGGCTGTCCGGCGTCGGCGTGATCGGGCTGATCGGGCAGCGGCTGCGGCACTACGTCCAGCTGGGCCGGGCCCACCGCAACCTCGACCAGATGGCGCACGCACTGCCGCTGACCGTCTTCCGCTACTGCGTTCCCGCGGGCGCACGGCGCGGTCACTTCACCTTCCTGGGCAGCGGGCTGCACGAACTGCTCGGCGTCACAGACCAGGATCTGCACGACGACCCGGAACGGGTCTGGCGCATGATGGGCGAAGGCGAGCGCGAGCCCCCCCAGTCCCCGCGCGAGTTCACCGTGCGCCACAGCGGCCGCCCCTGGTGGATTCTGTGCGACAGCCTGTGCGTGACCGACCCCGACGGCACCCGCACCTTCAGCGGCTACTGGACCGACATCAGCCAGCGCAAGCAGGTCGAAGCCCGCACCCAGGCCGTGTTCGCCAATGCGCCCCTGGCCTTCCTCTTCCTGAGCGCAGAAGGCCTCATCACCCGGGTCAACCCGGCTGCCGTGAAGATGTTCGGGGCCGACCATGCCTCGGCGCTGCTGGGGCTGCGGCCGCAGGACGAGCCCCTGACGGCACCGCACCGCCTCCTGGCGCCCGCGCTGCAGGAGCTCCTGCGCACGGTGCGCGAACACATCGACGCGGGACAGGTCTTCCGCTTCGAATGGACGCACACCCGCTTCGACAGCACCGAGTTCACCGTCGAAGTGGTGGCCATCCCGTTCGAGCACGACGGGCAGCGCCAGACCTGCGCCATCCTGCAGGACATCACCGAACGCAAGCGCGCCGAGGCCGCGCTGCTGGCCGCGCACCAGGCTGCCGAGGCCGCCACGCTGGCCAAGTCCCGCTTCCTGGCCAACATGAGCCACGAGATCCGCACGCCGATGAACGCGATCATGGGCATGACCCACCTCGCGCTGATCGACGAACTGCCGCCCAAGGCGCGCAACTACGTGTCGAAGGCGCATGGCGCCGCGGCCAACCTGCTGCAGATCCTCAACGACGTGCTCGACGTCTCGAAGATCGAATCGGGCAAGCTGGAACTCGAGCGCACGCCCTTCCAGCTCGAAACCGTGGTCAGCCACATGGCCGACGTGCTGGGGGTGCGGGCCGAGGAAAAAGGCCTGGAGCTGCTCTTCACCGCGCCGCCCGACATCCCCACCGCGCTGGTGGGCGACCCGACCCGTCTGGGCCAGGTCCTCATCAACCTGGGCACCAACGCCATCAAGTTCACCGCCGATGGCGAGGTCATCATCGGCTGCGAGGTGCAGCGCCTGGACCCGGCCGAGGTGCTGCTGCACTTCTGGGTGACCGACACCGGCATCGGCATGGCCCCCGAGCAGATGGACCGGCTGTTCCAGCCCTTCACGCAGGCAGACACCTCGACGACCCGCCAGTACGGCGGCACCGGGCTGGGCCTGGCCATCAGCCACCAGCTGGTCGAGATGATGGGCGGCCGCATCTGGGTGCACAGCCAGCCGGGCCAGGGCAGCACCTTCCACTTCACGGCGCGCTTCGGGCTGCAGGCACAGCCCCTGGCCCGCCGCGCCCTGCTCGCCAGCGAGCTGCAGGGCAAGCGCATCCTGCTGGTCGACGACAACGCCTCGGCCCGCGAGGTGCTGGGCGACATGGTTCGCCGGCTGGGTCTGGACGTGGACGTGTGCGACAGCGGCGAACAGGCACTGGAACGCCTGCGCCAGGCCATGCAGGAGGGCCGTCCGCACCATGTGCTGCTGACCGACTGGAAGATGCCCGGCATGGATGGCATCACGTTTGCGCGTCATGCCCTGTCCATGCCGCCCGAGCAGCGCCCCTGCGTGCTGCTGGTGACCGCCTTCGGCCGCGACGAAGCGCTCAAGGCCGCCGAAGGGCTGCCCCTGGCCGGCGTGATCAACAAGCCCGTGACGCCGTCCACCCTGGTGGACACGCTGGGCCGCGTGTTGGGCGAGGACGTGCCCGCGGCCACCAGCCCGCGCAGCACCAACCGCGTGCTGCTGCAGGCGCAGCGCGAGCTGGCGGGCGCCCGCGTGCTGCTCGTCGAAGACCAGCCCCTGAACCAGGAACTGGCACTCGACCTGCTCGAGCGTGCCGGCATGACGGTGGTGCTGGCCGGCAACGGCGAAGAAGCGCTGGAACGGCTGGCGCAAGACGGCCCGTTCGACGGCGTGCTGATGGACTGCCAGATGCCCGTGATGGACGGCTACACCGCCACCGAGCGCATCCGCGCCAACCCCGAATGGGCCCATCTGCCGGTGATCGCCATGACCGCCGGGGCCATGGCCGCAGACCGGCAGAACGTGCTGGATGCGGGCATGAACGACCACATCACCAAGCCGCTGGACCTCAACCAGATGTTCGCCATCATGGCGCGCTGGATCAAGCCCAGTCAGCGTCCGGCCGCCCCGCCCGATCCCGACGCCCTCGAACCGGCGCTGCCGGCGCTGGGCTCGCTCGACACCGGCGACGGCCTGGCCCGCTGCATGGGTAACACCGACCTCTATCGCCGCCTGCTCAAGGGTTTCGCCCGCACCCAGGCCGATTTCTCGGGGCAGTTCGACGCGACGACCGACCTGCACGCGGCCACCCAGCTGGTGCACGGCCTCAAGGGCCTGGCAGGCAACATCGGGGCACGCGTGCTGCAGGCCCGGTGCGAGGCCCTGGAAGCGGCGCTGCAACAGGGCGCCCTGCACAGCCCCGTCGTGCGTGCCGCCGCCGCGCAGGTCGAGCAGACGCTGCAGGCGGTGCTGCACGACATCGCGCAGCTCGGACAACCCTCGCCACCGCGCCGCGCCCAGCGCGAGGCCGCGTTGCGCGACCCCGGCACGATCGGCCTGTGGCAGCGGCTGCGCGCGCTGGTCACCGACAACGACGCCCAGGCGCGCGAGGTCCTGGCCGACCTGATCGAGCAACGGCCCGAGCTGGCCGACCACCCCGATGTGATCGCCGTGCGCCGGGCGCTGGATCAATACGACTTCGAAGCGGCCGCCGAGGCCCTGACCCAGATCCCCGCGTGAGGCGCGGCCCCGGGTCCGTGCGGACTCAGGCCGCGTCGCCCACCGCGCCGCGCTCGTCGGCGTACAGGCTCATGATGCGCAGCACCTCGAACTGCTGCGCGAAGAAGCAGTCCAGCAGCGTGGGATCGAAGTGCTTGCCGCGCTCATCGGCCATGATGGCCAGCGACTGCTGGGCACTGAGGGCCGGCTTGTAGGGCCGGCGGGTCATCAGCGCGTCGAACACATCGGCGATCGCGACGATGCGCCCGAAGATCGGGATCTGCTCGCCCTGCAGCCCTTGCGGATAGCCGGTGCCATCCCAGCGCTCGTGGTGCGTCAGCGCGATGGTGCGGGCCGCGGCCAGCAACTCGTTGTCGTGCTTGCCGATGATGTCGGCGCCGATCTGCGGATGGCGGCGCATGATCTGGCGCTCTTCGTCGGTCAGCGGACCGGGCTTGAGCAGGATGTGGTCCGGCACGCCGATCTTGCCGACGTCGTGCATGGCCGCGGCCTGGAACACGAGCTGTACCGCCTCCGGGCCCATGCCCGCCTGCTGCGCCACGAGGCGCGAGATGTGGCTCATGCGGACCACGTGGTTGCCAGTCTCGTTGTCCTTGAACTCGGCAGCCCGCCCCAGGCGGCGGATGATCTGCTGCCGGGTGGCGACCAGCTCGTTGGTGCGCTGCGCCACCATGCGCTCGAGTTCGCGCGACTGGTCGTACAGCGCCAGGTGGGTGCGCACCCGCGCCTGCACCAGCGGCGGGCTGATCGGCTTGGTGATGTAGTCGACCGCGCCCAGGCTCAGGCCCAGGGCCTCGTCCTCGATGGTGCTCATCGCGGTCACGAAGATCACGGGGATGC
>JAJUHM010000231.1 GCA_029279925.1 Aquabacterium olei | reverse complement strand
CCCGCCGCACCGGCCGTCGGGGACGCGGTGCGCGGCACCCGGCCGCTGGATGTGCTGCTCGTGGCCGACGACGCCGCCTGGCAGCACCGATGCGAGCAGGCCTTGTTGCCCTTCGGTCCGTCGGTACGCATGCGCACCGCCGAGACCGGCTACCTGGCGCTGCTGCAGATCGGGCAGCACGTGCCGGATCTGCTGGTGACCCACCTTGACCTGCCCGGCATGGACGGGATGGGGATGCTCAGGACACTGGAGCGCTGCGAGCAGATGGCCGGCATGCGCGTGCTGGTGCTGAGCGCGGCCAGCGAGCACGAGATCGCGCGACGGGGTGGGCTGCCGGCCTGTGCCGAACTGATGCGGCTGCCGGTGCCGCCCGAGGCAGTGGCCGTCCGGGTCGGCCGGCACCTGCTGAGCCAGCACACCGGTTGAGTCAGAGAAGGCGAGGCACGACATGAACGACGCATTCCGGATGCTGTTTGACCAGGTCAAGAGTGGCGTGGTCTGGGTGCAGCGCAATGGCGTGGTCCGCTATGCCAACAAGGCGGCCGTCCAGATGACACCGGTCATGCTCGGGCAGCCGATGATGGACCCGGTGGCCGAGCGCACGGTCAAGGCGGCTGGGCAGAACATGCTGACGTTGCCCTTCCAGTTCGAGCTGACGACGCAGGAGGCCCATCCCGATTCGATCCGCGCGGTGGTCATCAACGCGCCGGTGGGCAATGACCTGATGGTGGTGCTCAACAACGTGTCGGAGGAGCGCTGGTATTCGCAGGCGCTGGAGAACCTCATCGGCTACATCGACGCCGAAATGGCGCGGCCCATCCAGCATCTGGCCGGCAAGCTGCCCGCCATCGGGCAGATGCTGGCCCGCCCCGGAGCGGGGCCGGAGCTGGTGGCGCTGGCCGACGATGCGGCCGCGCTGTCGGTCAAGCTCGGCAAGCTGCACGACCTGGTCAATGTGTTCGGCGCAAGCGCGATCCAGCGGGACGAGCGCATCCTGCTGCCGGATCTGCTGCGCAAGGCGCTGGACGAGGTCATCCACCTGGCCAACGCGCGCAACGTGACGATCGCCACAAACGGCCTGGACACGGAATTGCCGCCCGTCTACGGCAGCGTGCACTGGCTGGGCAAGGCCATGTCGGAGTACCTGGAGCAGTCGATCCGCAGTGCCCAGCCGGGGGGGCTGATCAACCTGTCTGTGCAGGCCGTCGGCACGCGGGTGATGGTGCGGGCTCGCAACCAGGGCCTGTTCGTGTCGAACCATGAACGGCGCAGCGCCTATGTGCCCTTCGGTGTGGGGGACTCGCCCAAGCCGGTGGCACGCCAGGGCATCGGTCTGGCGCTGAGCCAGCGCATCCTGGAGCAGCACGGCGGTTCGGTTCGCATCGAGGACGATTTCGACGGGGTCGACTTCGTCCTCGAGATCCCCGCCGGCGCGCCGGCCACGCAGGACGCCCAGCTGTCGGTCGAGCAGGCCCAGCGCTATGCCCGGGACATGTCGCAGCTGCTGGCGCGCAGCATGAGCAAGAAGGTGAACCTGGCAGGAGACAAAGGCTGAGCCGCCCTGACGCGGGCGCTTCCTCCGTGCATCGACCCAAGACCCACAGGAGACGACCATGACCCACCGCATCCTCATCGTGGAAGACCAGGCGGACATCCGCAAGCTCATTCGCATGACGCTGGAGTTCGGGGACTTCGAGATCCATGAAGCGCACGACGGCGAGTCGGGCCTGGCCATGGCGCGCGCCATCCGGCCCACCGTGGTGCTGCTGGACGTCATGATGCCCGGTCTGCTGGATGGCTATCAGGTGTGCGCGCGGATCAAGCAGGACCCGGCCTTGAAAGCCATTCAGGTGGTCATGCTCACCGCGCGCGGGCAGGCCACGGACCTGGCGGCCGGGGAGAGCGCAGGCGCGGATGCCTACCTCGTCAAGCCCTTCAGCCCGCTCGAGCTGATCGAACGCGTGGAGGCGATGGTCGCCACGGTCGCCTGACCGCGTTGTTCCCACGGGGGCGGCGGTGCCGTCCCTGCTGCTGCCCGTCTGCGGGTTCAGGAGCCAGCCCATGAACGAGCGACGTCACCCAGTCGAGCTGCCCGCCGCCGTCGAGCGTCTCATTCTGCGACTGGAACGGCTGACCGGTCGGATTCCGATGGTCCATGCGATGACCCTGATCGGTGCCATCGGCGCCGGCCTCACGGCGGCGATGGTGTGGACGGTGTGGCAGATCGAGTCGGAACGCACGGCGCACGAATTCGAGGCGGATGCGGTGCGCCTGCAGATGCTGGTTCAGGACCGACTGGCTCAGCGCGTGGTCCTCACGGAGCAGGCGACGGCATGGTTCTCGTCGGACGCCCTGCATGACGACCATGAAGCGTGGTCGGCTGTGCAACTGCATCGGATTCCGGCCCACTCGGCCTCTCCGGCCCAGCTGGTTCGGCTGACGGGCTCTTCGCGGCCCGAGGCCGAGGCCCTGGCCGCGTGCCTGCTGCAGATGAGCCGCCCAGCCGCCACCCTGTGTCCGCCGGCCACCGGAATGGCTGCGTCGTCGCGCTTTCTGGCGTCGGCTTTGCCAGCATCGCGGGGCTGGGTGGTGACCCGGCTGGCCGACAGCGAGCTGCTGCCCGCCAGCATGCCGGGCGGCGCCTGGCATTTCGAGGCCCGGTTGTTCGGGCCGCAGTGGGTGGCGCTTGACCGGCCCGCGACGCAGGTGTCGCCCGTACGGGACGCGGCACCGGCCGGGGTGGCGTCGCCTTGGCGTCGTGCCATGCTGCTGTCGATCGCGGGTGAGTCGGTGACGCTCACGCTCGAGGGCCGCGAACCGCGGCGCAGCGTCTGGGACACCCTGCGCCGCCATGCCGGGGTCTGGAGTGCGGCGCTGTTCGGCGTGGTCTGCACGCTGACGGCGCTTCACGTCTACCTGATGCTGATCTCGACCCGACGCCGCGCGGCCCGCATGGCCAGCGAGATGTCGGCCGAGCTGGAGCGGACGCAATCGCGCAACCAGGCCGTGATGGACACGGCGGCGGATGCCATCGTGCTTGTCGATGGCCAGGGGCGGGTGAGCTGGTGCAACCAGGCCAGCACCAGCATCTTCGGGCGCCCTCCGGAGGTGTTGGTGGACCAGCCGATCAGCCACGTGTTGCCGGCGCTGCCGGCCGACGGCCTGGACGAATGGTTTGCCAACCACGGTTTCTCGAACCGGGTGATCGGCTACGAGAGCACCGGCTTGCGCAACGAGGGCACGGCCTTTCCGGTGGCGGTGTCGGCCAGCCGGGCCATGCTGGACGGCGAGCGTATCCAGACCTTCATCGTGCGGGACACCACCGATGCGAAGTGGGCAGAGCAGGAGTTGTCGCTGCGGGACCGCGCGCTGGCTTCGTCGGCCGACGGCGTGGTCATCTCGTCGATGACGCTGCCCAATCACCCCGTCATCTACGTCAACGCGGCGTTCGAGAAGATCACGGGCTACGAAGCCCACGAGATCCTGGGCCTGAACTGCAAGCTCTTGCAGCGGCAGGACAAGGACCAGCCGGGTATCCACGCCATGCGCGAAGCCATCCGTGAAGGCCGGCCGTGCCAGGTGGTGGTGCGCAATTACCGCAAGGACGGCAGCCTGTTCTACAACGAGCTGGCCATTTCTCCCGTGCTCAATGCCGAAGGGGTGCTGACCCACTATGTGGGCGTTCAGAGCGACATCACCGACCGGATCGCGGCCGAGCAGGTGCTGCACCTGCGTACCGAGCGGCTCAACGCGGTGTTCGAGCTGAGTCCGGACGGCTTTGTGGTGCTGGACAAGCGCGGAGAGGTCAGCATCGTCAACCCGGCCTTCGAGCGCATGACGGGCTTGCTGGCCGCGGACCTGGTCGGGCAGTCGATGGACGCGCTGGAAGAGCAACTCATGCTGCGCTGCGAATGGGTGGAAACCGATCCGGGCACGACGGCGGACGTGCCCGGCGGCGATGGCGACGGGCGCCTGTCCGGCGCGCGCGAGCTGCTGCACCTGCATACGCCGTGCAAGCGCACATTGAGCCGCCGCGTGCGCCGGGGCGGGCACGACAACGAGACGGTCATGTACTTCCGTGACGTCACGCACGAGCGGGAGGTCGACCGCATGAAAAGCGAGTTCCTGTCGATGGCTGCACACGAACTGCGCACCCCCATGGCCAGCATCTTCGGGTTCACCGAGCTGCTGCTCAAGCGCCAGTTCAGCGACGAGCGGCGCAACGACATGCTGTCGACCATCCACCGGCAGGCGCAGGTGCTCATCAACCTGGTCAACGAGTTGCTGGACCTGGCGCGGATCGAGTCGCGCCGCGGCAAGGACTTCAAACGCGAGAAGCAGGTGCTGCAGCCGCTGATCGAAGCGACCCTGAGCGGGCTGCTGATCCACAACGATCCGCGCAAGGTGGACTTCGTGCTGCCGCCCGAGCCCATCCTGGTGGACGTCGACCGCGAGAAGCTGTCGCTGGCGCTGACCAACGTGCTGTCCAACGCCTACAAGTACTCGCCGGGGGGCGGCGCGATCGAGCTGTCCCTTCTGTGGCGGGAGCAGCAGGGCGGGCGGGAGTGCGGCATTCAGGTCACCGACCATGGCATGGGCATGACGCCGGACCAGCTGGAGCGCGTGTTCGAGCGCTTCTTCCGCGCGGACACCTCCGGCAACATCCCGGGCACCGGATTGGGCATGACCATCGTGAAGGAGATCATCGAGCTGCACGGAGGGCAGGTGATGCTGACCAGCCAGTTCGGTGCTGGCACCACGGTCGTCCTCTGGTTGCCGGTGATCGGTGTGGGGGCCGTGCCCGCGGCGCCAGCGCTCGTGGCCGATGTCGTCTGAAGCCGGCGGCCGGCGCTGACGTCGGCCATCACCTGTACCCCGATATACGGGGTGCAAGCGGCTTTCGGGGGCATCTCCGCATGGTCATGCGGAGCCTGTGCGGGAAGCATCGACACCGGTGCGTGGCGGGGCGCGTGTGGTGCGCTGCCGCCTGGCCCGGAGACCACCTTGACTGCTTTTCTGTCTCGGCCGCCCGCGTTGTTGCGCGCTGGCCGCCTGCTTCTGATGGCCGCTTACGTGGGGGCCGGATGTGCCCTGCTGTGGCTGTGGCGCCAGCCGTGGGCCCAGGCGCTGCTGAGCCTGGATGCGTTGTCGGCAGCAGGCCAGGGGCTGTTGCAGACCCCCCTCGGGCCGCTGGCGGTGCTGGGTGGATACGTGGTGGCCGTGTTCCTGGCGGTGCCGGTGGCGGTGCTGGTGACCGTGGGGGTGCTGGTGTTCGGGCCGCTGCCCGGCGCCATCTATGCCATGGCCGGCATGCTGAGTGGCGCCACCCTGGCCTGGGGAGTGGGGCGCCTGACCGGGCCCGCCTTGTTGCGGCCGGGTGCAGGAGGTCGACTGGCGGTGCTGCAAGCGCAGCTCCAGCGCCGGGGCCTGTGGGCCGTGGTGGCGGTTCGGGTGTTGCCCGTGGCCCCCTTCCTGCTGGTCAACGTGACGGCAGGCGCCCTCGGAGTGCGCTTGCGCGACTACGTGCTGGGCAGCTTTCTCGGCCTGCTGCCCGGTACCGTGGGCCTGGGGCTGTTCATGGACCGGCTGGTGGCTGTGTGGCGCGCGCCGGGGCCCGCGGCCTGGGCGAGTCT
>JAJUHM010000230.1 GCA_029279925.1 Aquabacterium olei | reverse complement strand
CCTCCTGCGCCTGCTGCCACTCGGCGCCGAAGCGCTGCGCGATGGCCGGGTTGTCGCGCCCGGCCAGGATCTCCTCGTCGCCGCCGCGGCGATCCTCCCCGGGGGCGAAGACGCGCATCTGCTCGGCGCGGCGGTCCCATACGCCGTGGAACAGCTTGCCCATGCCGACCGGCCAGGTGAACGGCACCACCGTCATGCCCAGCTCGCGCTCGATCTCGTCCAGCAGGTCCAGTGGCGCCTTGACCTCGCGGTCCATCTTGTTGATGAAGGTCAGGATCGGCGTATTCCGCGCCCGGCAGACCTGCAGCAGCCGCCGCGTCTGCGGCTCCACGCCGTTGCCGGCGTCGATCACCATCAGCGCCGCGTCCACGGCGGTGAGCACGCGGTAGGTGTCCTCGCTGAAGTCCTGGTGCCCCGGCGTGTCCAGCAGGTTGATGACGCAGTCGCGGTACTCCATCTGCATCACCGAGCTGGCCACCGAGATGCCGCGCTGCTTCTCGATTTCCATCCAGTCGCTCGTGGCGTGCCGCGTGGCCTTGCGCGCCTTCACGCTGCCGGCGATCTGGATGGCGCCGGAGAACAGCAGCAGCTTTTCCGTCAGCGTCGTCTTACCGGCGTCGGGGTGGGAAATGATCGCAAAGGTGCGGCGGCGGCGGGTTTCGGGCGTGAAGCTCACGGCAAGGCTCGGCAGACAGGGCGGCACAGGGCCGCGGGGAAAGGGGGCAAACCGCCGATTGTCGCAGCAACGGCCCGGGCTGTCGCTCAGGCGGTCTGGGCGTCGAGCAGGTTCAGGGCCACTTCCAGCGGCTCCGGGCGGTGCACCAGGTAGCCCTGGGCAAAGTCGACGCCGATGCGGCGCAGTTCGGTCACCGTGGCTTCGTCTTCGACGAATTCGGCAATGGTGCGCAGGCCCAGCACCTGGGCCACGTCGCGGAAGCAGCGCACGGCGGCGTGGTCCAGCGCGTTGGTGGTCAGGGTCTTGATGAACTGGCCGTCGATCTTCAGGTAGTCGACCTTCAGGGTCTTGAGGTAGCCGAAGGAAGACGAACCGGCCCCGAAGTCGTCCAGCGCGATGCGGATGCCCAGGCGGCGCATCTCGTCGATGAACACGGTGGCGTCGGCCAGGTTGGTGATGGCGGCGGTTTCGGTGATCTCGAGACAGAGCTTGCGCACATCCACGCGGCTGCGCGCCACGAGCTCGGTCATGAAGTGGTGGAAGGCGCGGTCGCCGATGGACTGGCCGGACAGGTTGACGGCCAGCGTGGCGACATGGTCCATGTGGCCTTCGTGCGCTTCGAGCAGCCGGAAGGCGTGGCGCAGCACCCATCTGTCGATGCGCGAGGCCATGTGGAAGCGCTCGGCCGCGGGCAGGAAGGCACCGGGCGGGATGAGCTTGCCGTCGTCGTCGCGCAGGCGGATCAGCAGCTCGGCGTGCAGGCCTTCCCGTGCCGCACCCTGGCCGAGCGGGGCGATGCGCTGGGCGTACAGCACGAAGCGGTCTTCGTCGATGGCCTGCTCGAGCCGGCTGGCCCACTGCATCTCGCCCTGGCGGGCCTTGAGCATCTGGTCGGTGTCGTACCAGGCGTGCACGCGGTTGCGGCTGGCTTCCTTGGCGGCGTAGCAGGCGGTGTCGGCGGCCTGCAGCACCAGCGAGGTGTTGGCCCAGCGCTCGTCGACCGGTACCAGGCCGATGCTGGTGCCGATGCGGAAACGCCGGCCTTCGTGCGTGAATCGGAACTCTTCCATGGCGTCGCAGATTTCCTGCGCGACGCGCTGGGCCTGCTCGACCGTGCAGTGCTCGAGGATGACGCCGAACTCGTCGCCGCCCAGGCGGGCCAGCGTGTCGCGTGCGCGCACGCAGCCCTGCAGCAGCGTGGTGACCTGGCAGAGCAGCTGGTCGCCCATGGCGTGGCCGCACGCATCGTTGACCAGCTTGAACTGGTCCAGGTCGATGTACATCATCGCGTGGCGCGTGTGGTCGGCGTGGGCCTTCTCCAGCGTGTGCGCCAGGCGGCGTTCGAACTCGCCGCGGTTGATCAGTCCGGTCAGCTCGTCGTGCGTGGCGCGGAAGCGCATCTCGCGGCCCATGCGGCGCTGCTCGGTCACGTCGTGGAAGACCAGGACCACGCCCAGCACGGTACCGTCGTCGTCCCGGATGGGGGCGGCCGATTCCTCGATGCCGTACTCGCTGCCGTCGCGCGACAGCAGCAGCGTGTGCTGGCAAGGCGCGATGACGTCCCCTTCGCCCAGGCAGCGCGTGACCGGGCAGGTGGCGGGCAGGCGGGTGTGCTCGTCGACGATTTCGAAGACCTCGGCCAGTTGCAGGCCGCGGGCCGACTCGGTGCTCCACGCGGTCATGCGTTCGGCGACCGGGTTGAGCCACTGCACGCGGCCCTGCGCATCGGTCGTGATCACGGCGTCGCCGATGGACAGGAGCGTGACCCGCAGCAGCTCGTGCTTTTCGGCCAACTCGCGCTCCATGCGCTTGCGCTCGGTGATGTCGTAGTTGGTGCCGACCACGCGCTGTGCGCGGCCGCGCTCGTCGCGGAAGATGGTGGCGCGGGCGTAGACAGAATGCACCGAGCCGTCGGGATGCAGCACGCGGAAGTCGTAGTCGATGGCGCGCCGGCCGGCCAGGGCCTCGGCGAAGACCTGTTCGGAATGGGCCCGGTCGTCCGGGTGCAGGCATCGGCGCCAGTCGTCCAGCGTGCCGGTGAAGTCGGCGCGTGCGGAGCCGAAGATGCCGAACATCTCGTCGCTCCACATCAGCCGGCCGGCTTCGATGTCGTATTCCCAGATGCCGATGCCGTTGGCCTGGGTGGCCAGGGTCAGGCGCTCCTGGTGGGCGCGCAGTTCGGCCTCGATCGCGCGGCGGCGGGTCACGTCTTCGAGGATGGCCACGGTGCGGATGTGGTGGCCGTCGTCATCGCGCTCGAGGATGGCCGACATCAGGGTCTCGAGCACGGCGCCGTTCTTGCGCACGAGCCGGTAGGGCAGGTCGTGGCACTGCCCCTGCTGATCCAGCTCCCGGCGGGCCAGCTGGCGCGTGCTGTCCATGCCGGGGGCCATGAAGACGTCGACCCGCTTGCCGACGACTTCGTCGCGCTGGTAGCCGGTCTTGTCGAGCCAGGTGTCGCTGACGGTCAGCACGATGCCGTCCGGGTCCAGCGAGCACAGCATGGCGGGTGTGCGCTCGTACAGCGTGCGCAGCCGGGCGGCGCTGTGGCGGAGCTCGTCTTCGTAGCGGCCTTTGGCTTGCAGGCTTTGCTCGATGGCACGGCCCCGCATGGACAGGGCGGCCGCCGCGGCGTGGGCCAACTCGCGCAGGACGGTGCGCTGACGGGCATCCAGTTGCCGCGGCACGCTGTCGATCACGCACAGGGTGCCGACAGGCGTGCCGTCGTCCAGGATCACGGGGGCGCCCGCGTAGAAGCGGATGTGGGGCGCGTCCGTCACCAGGGGGTTCTGCGCGAAGCGCGGGTCGAGCCGGGCGTCGGGCACCTCGAGAATGTCCTCGCCAAGGATGGCGTGCGAGCAGAAAGCGACGTCGCGGGGCGTTTCGCACACGCCGGGCAGGCCGACGGCCGACTTGAACCACTGGCGGTCGGCATCGATCAGGCTCACGAGCGCGATGGGCACGTTGCACAGTTCGCTGGCGAGCCGGGTGAGCGCATCGAACAGGGGCTCGGCGGGGGTGTCGAGCACGGCCAGCGCCTTCAGGCGCGCCAGGCGACGTGCTTCGTCACGGGGCAAGGGAGCGGGACAGGTCATCCGGAGGCGTAGGCCAGCGTGAGGAAAGGGCGGGATGGCGGGGGAACCCCATGCGCAGTCCGGCGCCGGCTCCCTGGCGTTATTGTGGGCGCGTCGTGGTGTGGCTATCCTCGAACGATCCTCGGTTTTTCGCCCGATTTGTCACGTTCGGCCGGCTTTCCTGGCCCGGGCTCAAGGCCGCAGCCGGTCGTGCCGATACACCATCGAATCCCCTGTTCTTTTTCCTGGCGCCCACGCGCGACAGCCACCTTGCGACGACTTCAGTCTCTCCTGTTTTCAGCCGGCACGTCGGACGTGTTCCTGGCCCTGCTTGGCGTCGTCGCCGTCGTGGCGGGGCTGACCCATCTCTGCTTGTTGCTGCTGTTTGCCGCAACCGGCGTGTCGGCGCTGGCCCAGGTGAATGTGGCCAGCGTGCTGTGCTACGTGCTGGCCGCGCTGTTGCTGCGCCGGGGCTGGTCACGCAGCGCCATGTTCCTCATGGGCACCGAGATCATTGCCCACGGCCTGCTGGCGGTGGCCGTGATCGGTTGGCAGAGCGGCTTCCACTTCTACATCATCCTGATCATCCCGGTGGTCATCGTGAACTCGCTGCTGTCGCCCGGGCCGAAAGCGGTGCTGGGGCTCGGCGTGGGGCTGCTGTACCTGGCCATGGACTGGCGCTGGCGCACCGCGACGCCCTACATGGACGCGCCGCGCGCGGTGCTGGACGCGCTGTACTACTTCAATCTCACGGCCACGCTTGTCATCCTGGGCCTGCTGGCCACCGTGTACTTCCGCCTGGTGACCAACGCCCAGCGGCGCCTGAGCGATGTCGCGCGGACCGACCCGCTCACCCAGTTGCGCAACCGCCGTTACGCGCTGGAAGCGGCGCAGCTGGAGGCCGCCCGGGTGCAGCGGGGGGCGGGGCCCCTGGCGGTGCTGCTGGGTGACATCGACCACTTCAAGGTCATCAACGACACCCACGGGCACGAGGTGGGTGACGAGGCGCTGAAGGCGGTGGCCGAGGTGCTGCGCAACGGGGTGCGCGAGGTCGACCACGTGGCCCGTTGGGGCGGCGAGGAGTTTCTGGTGCTCTTGCCTGGCACGGATGCAGCCGAGGCGCTGGCGGTGGCCGAGCGGCTGCGCGCCGGGGTGCACGCCGTGAGCGTGCCGGCGGCCCCCGGCTGGTTCATGGGCATCACGCTGGGCGTGAGCGTCATGGAGCCGGGCGAGACCTTCGAGCAGGCGCTGCAGCGCGCCGACCGGGCGCTCTATCAGGGCAAGGCGGCGGGCCGCAACCGCGTCGTCCTGGCGTCGGCACCTTCGGCTTGACCCCACAAAGCGGGCCGGCCGTCCTATAATCGCGGCTCCTCCGAGGAGCGTTGCAAGGCCACGGGCGCATGTCGCCACCGCTGGCCCCAGGCTCGGAAGGCGATCTCCCTTTGCAACGGCGCTCACCCGCATGTGTCCCGCTGGGTGAGTTGCATCTTTTGACTTTCCGACTCCCGGCAGCGCACGGCGGCTTCTGAATCCATTGAGGAGCTCTGTCCATGAACGCTGTTCTGAAACCCCTGCCTTCCGACCAGTACGTGGTCGCCGACCTGTCGCTGGCCGACTGGGGTCGCAAGGAACTGACCATTGCCGAGCACGAGATGCCCGCGCTGATGGCCATCCGCAAGGAATACGCTGCCACGCAGCCCCTGAAGGGCGCGCGCATCACCGGCTCGCTGCACATGACCATCCAGACCGGCGTGCTGGTCGAAACGCTGCAGGCCCTGGGCGCCGAAGTGCGCTGGGCATCGTGCAACATCTTCTCGACCCAAGACCACGCCGCTGCCGCCCTGGTGGCCGCCGGCACGCCCGTGTTTGCCTACAAGGGCGAGACGCT
>JAJUHM010000229.1 GCA_029279925.1 Aquabacterium olei | reverse complement strand
GCCGCCGCTGTGAGCACGCCCAGAGGCAGCACATCTCGGATATCCGGAGGGGCGCTCCCGTCTTCCACGCACCCGAGGTCCAGGGTGTTGGGGATCAGCAGCAGGCGGCCGGTGCGGCGCGAGGAGGTGGCATTCATGAGGTCGGGTGGCAGGGCCAGAGGCGCAACAGAGACGTCGGGAAGAGCTTGCTTGGTGCAAGGTCCGGAAAAAGGGGGGGAGAAGAAAGTCAGGCAGTGGCGAGCAGGTCCAGCCCGGCGGCCCGCAACAGGCGGCACACCGCAATCAAGGGCAAGCCGATCAAGGCGGTCGGATCGTGAGAGGTCACGCGCGACAGCAAGGTGATCCCCAGTGCCTCGACCTTGGCGCTGCCTGCGCAGTCATACGGTTGCTCGCGTTGCAGGTAGGACTCGATCTCCTCATCCGACAACGGCCGGAAGTCGACGTCCACCGTCTCGAGCACGGTCTCGGAAAAAGCGCTGGCCGGGCGACACACGGTCACCGCCGTGTGAAATCGGACCGTGCGGCCACGCATGGCACGCAACTGCGCGGTGGCGCCGGCGTGGTCGCCCGGCTTGCCCAGGGCCCGGCCCTCCAGGTCAGCGACCTGGTCGGAGCCGATCACCACCACGTCGTCGTGCGGGTATGCGGCGACCACGGCGTGCGCCTTGGCCCATGCCAGCCGGCACGCCAGGGCGTCGGGCAGCTCTTCCGCAAGGGCCGCTTCATCCACACCCGGGGCGCGGACCTCGAAAGGCAGCCCCAGGCGCTTCAGCAGATCCTGTCGGTAAGGGGAGGTCGATCCGAGCACCAGACGCGGTGAACCCGGCAACGTCGAGACGGTGGCGTTCATCCTGCCATTGTCCCCGTTATGGGGGCATCGAAGAGGCGCTTCGCCTACACTGCCGCCATGAAAGCACGCACCTGGGCGCCCCGCAAGCTGGACATCGGGGCATTCATCGATTCTGGAGAAACCTTGTCAGGCGAACTGGCCGTGACGGAACTGACGCGCCTGGCCGAGGGCCTGGCCGCGGACGCGGATCTGACGACGTTGCCGCCGGTGCACTGGTCGGTCACCGGGCGCCTTGTGGCGCAGCGTGTGGGCGAGCCGCAGCGCTGGCTCGATCTGCGGGGCGAGGGCGAGTTCGCCTGGGAGTGCCAGCGTTGCCTGAGCGCGGTTCACCTTCCGGTTGCGATCGAGCGCAGCATCCGTTTTGTGGCCGATGAGGCCGCCGCCGCCGAGCTGGACGCGGATTCCGACGACGACGTGCTCGCCGTGTCGCGCAATTTCGACCTCTTCGAATTGCTGGAAGACGAGCTGATCATGGCCTCGCCCATCGTCCCCCGCCATGAGCGCTGCCCGACCGATGTCGAGCGCCTGATGCGCGACGATGACGCCGTTGCACCGGACGCGGGGGAGGGGGAAACCGCTGCCGAACCCGAACGCAAGAACCCCTTTGCCATCCTGGCCCAGCTGAAAAAGGGTGAAAGCTGATTTGAATACGGCACGGAAGCCGTGCTAGAATCGCTGGTTTTCCGGGTTGCCCTCTTTCATATTGCCGATTCAGGTGATGTGCGCGGGCGTCCCGGCTGTCTTCAACTCTTGCGGACTGCAAGGCGGCTGACGGCAGTGGCTGGCAACCTTCGGTTGTCGGTGCGCTGATTCGTTGGCAACGGGTGTGGTCTGACAATTGCGGGCGTTTTCGTCCGCCTCATCGGAGTCCATCATGGCCGTTCAGCAAAACAAGAAGTCGCCCTCCAAGCGTGGCATGCACCGTTCGCACAATGCCCTGGTCACCCCGGGTACTGCCGTTGAAGCCACCACCGGCGAAACCCATCTGCGTCACCACATCAGCCCGACCGGCTTCTACCGTGGTCGCAAGGTCCTGAAGACCAAGGCTGACGCCTGATCTGCCGGAGCCCGGCCACCCGGGCTCGGTGCCGCACGGGGCTGGACAACCGATCTGTCGGTTAGCCAGCCCTTGTTTTTTGGCACTTTGCGCCTTGCATGACGTGAAACCCCCAGGCGGCTGCCTAGACTGCCGCCGGTTTCCCGAACGCTGATCCTGCCCATGACCGTGAACCCGTCTTCCGCCTTGTCGTCGCAACCGTCCGCTGGCCGCACCTCCGGCGTGCTGTCGCCCGTCCGCATTGCCGTCGACTGCATGGGCGGAGACCACGGCCCCTCGATCACCTTGCCTGCATGTCAGTCCTTCCTGGCGCGGCATCCCGACGCCGAGTTGGTCCTGGTCGGGCTGCCGGATGCCTTGAAGCCTGCCGAAGGATGGGCCCGTTGCACCCTGGTGCCGGCCTCCGAGGTCGTCACCATGGACGATCCGGTCGAGGTCGCGCTGCGCCGCAAGAAGGACTCGTCCATGCGGGTGGCCATCTCACAGGTGAAGGCTCCTGCCGGTCAGCCGGCCGTGGCACACGCCTGCGTGTCGGCCGGCAACACGGGCGCCCTGATGGCCGTGGCCCGTTACCTGCTCAAGACGGTCGAAGGCATCGATCGCCCGGCCATTGCCACCGTGATGCCCAACCAGAAGGACGGCTTCACCACGGTGCTTGACCTGGGCGCCAACGTCGACTGCAGCGCCGAACACCTGTTGCAGTTCGCCGTGATGGGCAGTGCCCTGGTTGCCGCGGTGGATGGCAAGGACAACCCGTCGGTGGGCCTGCTGAACATCGGCGAAGAGGTCATCAAGGGCAACGAAGTCATCAAGCAGGCCGGCGAACTGCTGCGGGCGGCCAACGAGCGGGGCCTGATCAACTTCCATGGCAACGTGGAAGGCAACGACATCTTCAAAGGCACGTCCGACATCGTCGTGTGCGACGGTTTCGTCGGCAACGTGGCCCTGAAGACCTCGGAAGGCCTGGCCATGATGATGGCCACCTTCATCAAGCAGGAATTCACCCGGAACATCTTCACCAAGCTGGCGGCGCTGGTCGCCATGCCGGTGTTGAGCCAGTTCAAGAAGCGCGTCGACCACCGCCGCTACAACGGTGCCGCGCTGCTCGGTCTGCGTGGCCTGGTCTTCAAGAGCCATGGCTCCGCCGACGCCTTCGCATTCGAGCACGCCTTGAATCGCGCGTATGATGCCGCCCGTCATCGCTTGTTGGATCGGGTACACGACCAGATCGCGGCCACGCTGGACAGTCTCCCACCAGGAGACCAAGACAGCGGTTCGGCGGATGTGGGGCAGGCGGCCTGATCCATTTTTCAATGCCTAACAGCCAGACGAAACAGACACCTCCTTCGTTTCCGGCAGCCACTGCGGGATCCCGCTTTTCTCGCATCGCGGGTACCGGGAGTTACCTCCCGCCGAAACGCCTCACCAACCAGGAACTCGCCGCCCAGCTGGCCCAGCGTGGCGTCGAGACATCAGACGAGTGGATCGTCGAGCGTACCGGCATCCGGGCTCGCCACTTTGCTGAACCCGATGTGCCCTCCAGCGCACTCGGCACCGAAGCCGCCCGCCAGGCCCTCGAGGCGGCCGGCATCCAGGCCGCAGACATCGACCTCATCGTCTGCGCCACGTCCACCCCGGACGTCGTCTTCCCCTCCACCGCCTGCCACATCCAGCGCAACCTCGGCATCGCCGGCTGCGCTGCGTTCGACGTGCAGGCCGTCTGCTCGGGCTTTCTCTATGCCCTGACGGTCGCCGACTCGATGATCCGCACCGGCGCAGCCCGGCGTGCCCTGGTCATCGGCGCCGAGGTCTTCTCGCGTCTGCTCGACTTCAACGACCGCACCACGTGCGTGCTGTTCGGCGACGGGGCGGGGGCCGTGGTGCTCGAAGCGTCCGACACCCCAGGCATCGTCTCGACGTGTCTGCACGCCGACGGGCAGCACATCGGCATCCTCAATGTGCCAGGCAATGTCAGCGGCGGCTCGGTACTGGGTGACGCCACCCTTAAAATGGACGGACAGGCCGTGTTCAAGCTCGCGGTCAGCGTGCTGGACAAGGCGGCCCACGAGGTCCTTGACAAGGCTGGTCGCGATGCCTCGTGCATCGACTGGCTCATTCCTCACCAGGCCAACCTGCGCATCATGCAGGGCACGGCCAAGAAGCTGAAGCTGCCTCAGGACAAGGTCATCGTCACGGTGGACCAGCACGGCAACACATCGGCCGCCTCGGTCCCGCTGGCGCTGGATCATGGCGTGCGCACCGGTCAGATCCGGCGCGGCCAGACCCTGCTGCTCGAGGGCGTGGGCGGTGGCTTCACCTGGGGTGCGGCGCTGATCGATTTCTGAGCGCCGGCCGCCTAGCAGTAACAAGAACGAGGACATCCATGACCGCATTTGCATTCGTGTTTCCGGGCCAGGGTTCGCAGGCCGTGGGCATGCTGAACGCCTGGGGCGACCATGCCGCCGTGCGCGAAACGCTGGCCGAGGCCTCTGACGCCCTCGGCGAAGACATTGGCAAGCTCATTGCCGAAGGGCCGAAGGAAGCCCTGGACCTGACCACCAACACCCAGCCGGTCATGCTGACCGCAGGTGTGGCCTGCTGGCGCGCCTGGCTGGCTGAAACCGGCCTCAAGCCGGCTGCTGTGGCTGGGCACTCGCTGGGCGAATACACCGCCCTGGTCGCAGCCGGCGCACTGACGCTGAAGGACGCGCTGCCGCTGGTGCGCTTCCGCGCGCAGGCCATGCAGG
This sequence comes from Aquabacterium olei, assembly GCA_029279925.1. GTDB lineage: Bacteria > Pseudomonadota > Gammaproteobacteria > Burkholderiales > Burkholderiaceae_C > Aquabacterium > Aquabacterium olei_A. The sequence goes on along the minus strand of JAJUHM010000229.1, from coordinate 995 downwards.
AGGCTGTGCCCGTCGGCACCGGTGGCATGGCTGCCATCCTCGGGCTGGATGCCGAAGCCGTGAAGGCCGGTTGTGCTCAGGCGGCCTCGGATGTCGGTGAGGCCGTCGAGGCCGTGAACTTCAACGACCCCAAGCAGATCGTCATTGCCGGCACCAAGGCGGGCGTCGAGAAGGCGTGCGAGGCGCTCAAGGCCGCTGGCGCCAAGCGCGCGTTGCCGCTGCCTGTGTCGGCGCCGTTCCACTCCAGCCTGATGAAGCCGGCTGCCGAGCGCCTGAAGGAAAAGCTGGCGGCCACACCGTTTGCCCTGCCGCAGATCCCGGTGGTCAACAACATCGACGTGGCCGTCGTCAATGACGCCGATGCCCTGCGCGACGCGCTGTACCGTCAGGCTTTCGGCCCGGTGCGCTGGGTCGAGACCATCCAGGCCCTCAAGGCCCGGGGGCTGACGCATGTGATCGAATGCGGCCCGGGCAAGGTCCTGGCCGGCATGGTCAAACGCATCGACGGCGACCTTGTCACCGCCACCATCTTTGACCCGGCCTCGTTGGCCGAGGCCCAAGCTCTTCTCGGGTAAAGCAGCATGAGCAACGAATACAAAGGACAAGTCGCGCTCGTTACCGGCGCCAGCCGCGGCATCGGCCGTGCCATCGCCGTGGCGCTCGCCCAGCGTGGCGTGAAGGTGTATGGCACCGCCACCACCGAATCCGGTGCACAGGCCATCACCGAGGGCTTGTCGGCGTTCGAAGGTTGCAAGGGCCTTGTGCTGAACGTGACCGATGCGACCGCGGTTGACGCGACCCTGGACGCCATCCTCAAAGAGCACGGCGCCCTGCATGTGCTTGTCAACAACGCCGGCATCACCCGCGACACCCTGGCGATGCGCATGAAGGACGAGGACTGGGACGCGGTGCTGGACACCAACCTCAAGGCCGTCTTCCGCCTCAGCCGCGCCGTGATGCGGCCGATGATGAAGCAGCGCTGGGGCCGCATCGTC
>JAJUHM010000228.1 GCA_029279925.1 Aquabacterium olei | reverse complement strand
GCTGAACGGCCATGAGGGTGTGTGACATGGGCCTGGTGCGCCGGCGGCCCTCCGGAATGAACGGGCTCCTGCGCCGAGCGGACGGCGCGCAAATGCGTCCGTGATCGTTTATCGGCCGGCGTCACGCCGACTTGAGCGGGGCCCAGGCCGCCCCCGTGCAAACCCCGGGGTCAATGCATGACCACGGGCTGCTGCGCCATCCCGGCGTAGCGCTCCAGATAGGCGTCGAACTCTTCCACGCTGGGCGCGTTCTGGATCAGGGCCTCGACGCCTTCCTTGAAGGATTCGGCGAGCGCGCCTTCGATGAAGATTTCCTTGCGGGCGAACTTGTCGACAATCTCGAAGCCCCCTCGCGTCAGCACAGCGGCGTCGGCGGGCACGTCGTCCGCACCGGGCAGCTCGATCTGCACGACGGCATAGCTGTCAGAGTTGTAAAGCATGTGCATGGTCGGGTACTCCAATGGCCCCAGGGCCTTGCTGCGACAGGTGGGGTCACTTGTCCAGACCGCAAGGCCATCATTGAAGCGAGGATCGGCAGCGTCACTCCCCGACTTGAGGGCCGATGCTCGCCTGCCAGGCCGGCCGCGTGAGCGAATGCACGCTGCCGTCGCGCACTCACCCCCGCATCGCACGCCGCTTCAGCCAGCGCATGAAGCTGCCGAGCACCGGCAGCTTTTCATAGAGTTCCTCGGCCGCATCCCAGTAATCGCGGTGGTCGGCGATCAGGCCCTGGGCATCGAAGCGCAGGTGGGTGGCCCCCCGGACGGTCTGCCAGACTGTCTCGCCCTTGAAGCGAAAGCGGAAGTCCCAGGTCAGAAAGGCCTGGCTGCCCTGCGCCAGCCGGTCGCGCACCAGGAAGTGCGGGTTGTCCAGTGCACGGAACATGTGGGCGAAGACGGCTTCGATCTCGAGCAGCCCCTCCACCTCGTTGAACGGGTCCTTGAAGCCGGCATCGACCGCGTAGATGCGGTCGAGGTGACCGATGTCATGGGCTTTCAGGCCCTCGTAGAAGGCGATCACCCGGGGCAGGGCCTGCTGGGCCACGCTGCCGGGTGGGGTGGGCAGGGGGGTCACGCTCATGTCGTCAGGGCCAGGGGGCTGCATGCATGGAGATGTGGGCATTGTGCGCCGGTCGCGGCGGCGGCTCACACCCCGGTGCCCCGCTTGACAAGCGGGAAATACCAGCCATGCGGCAGATGGCGCAGCAACTTAAGCCACAGCGTGAAGCGCCGCGGGAAGTGGATCTCGAAGCGGCCCTTCTGCCAGCCCGCGATGATGGCGTCGGCGGCCTGCTCCGGCGTGAGCAGCGCGGGCATGGTGAAGTCGTTGACCGCGGTCATCGGCGTCTGCACGAAACCGGGGTTGACCACGGACACCCCGATGCCGAGCGGCGCGAGGTCCAGGTACAGCACCTCGGCAAGGTTCTGCAGCGCCGCCTTGGTCGGCCCATAGGCCAGGGCCTTGGGCAGGCCGCGATAGCCCGCCACGCTGGCCACCAGGCTCAGGTGGCCAGCCCCCTGGGCGCGCAGGGTGGGCAGCACCGCGTCCAGCAGGCGCAGGGCCCCTTCGTAGTTGATCTGCTGATGCCGCAGGGCACTGTCCAGGTCGAAATCCTGAGCCCGCATGGGCTGGTAGTGGCCGGCACAGTAGGCGACGAGATCCAGACGACGCGTGGGCGACCAGGCCAGCAGGCGCGCGCACGCCGCGTGCAGGGCCCCCGGGGCCGCCGCATCCAGCGGCAAGGCCAGGCTGCCGGGATGCGCCTGCACGAAGGCGTCGAGCGTGGCGGCCTGGCGCCCGGACACGGCCACGTGCGCGCCCAGGGCGTGCAGCCGAGAGGCCGTGGCCCGGCCGATGCCACTGGAGGCACCCACCAGCCAGACCGTGCGACCGCGCCAGTCAGGCACCGAGGGATTGAGCGACATGGGAACTCCTGCTGTGCGGCCGGCCAGGCTCACGGCTTGTGGAACGACAGCGTGACTTCGCCCAGCGTGATGCCGAACTTGCTCATCACCGCCTTGTTGAGCAGCACACGGTCGTCCATGAGGAACATCCAGTCGTCGAACTGCACGTGGTACACCCGGCCGTCCACGGGCAGGCTCAGCGTGTAACGCCAGTTCAGCGCGTTGCCCGCCGACTGCCCGGTGGCCACCCCGACCACATCGTCGGCCTCCCCCTGCCAGCGCCCCTGCCCCAGATCGGTGAGGCGCCACACGCGGCGCTGGGTGCTGCCGTCGCTGTAGACGAAGTCCTCCTCCAGCACACCCTTGGGGCCGTCCCAGCGGCCAACCAGCTTGACCGTGAAGCGCTTGACGACCCGGCCGGAGCGGTCGGTGAAGATGCCGTGTGCAGTCAGCGGCCCGTTGAAGTAGGCGCGCAGGTCGAACACCGGCTGTTCGGCAGCGTAGTCGGCCGGGGTGGGCGCCGAGGCGCAACCGGACAGACCGGCACACAGCAGCACCCCGGTCAGGAGCGGGGCAAGGAGGCGGGTGAACAGCTTCATGGTGTCTCTCCGAACAGCGAAGAAGGGAAGGCGGGCGGCCGATGGCACGGCGCTCACGTCAGCGCCGGGTGCCGGCGCCAGCGCCAGCACAGCGCCAGCGCCATCAGCTTGAACAGACAGGGCAGGCCGCCATAGACGAGGCCGAGCGCCAGCAGGGCCTGTGCATCGCGGGCGCCCGGCGTGTAGCCGAGCGCCTCGAGCAGCGGCAAGGCCACGCCCGCGGCGAGGGCCAGGTTCAGCTTGGTGGCCCACTGCCACCAGCCGGCAAAGGCACCTTCGGCCTGCCCCGCCTCACCCGCCTGGTGAACCACGCCCGTCAACAAGGTGCCGGGGGCGGTCAGGTCGGCGCCCAGCGCCCAGCCGGCTGCCAGACACACCAGCAGGTAGGGCGCGGTGTCGCCCGGGCCCAGCAGGTTCACGCCGGCAAAGGCCGCCGTGGCCAGGCCCATGCCCAGCGCCCAGGCGCGCATGGGGCCCAGCCGTGCCAGGCGCCGCAGCCACCACGGCACGCTGAGCGCGGCCATCAGGAAGTAGGCCCCCAGGCACAACGGGGCCCACTGCGGGGCCTGGAGCCGGTCGTGGATGAAGAACAGCACCAGCGTCGCCGGCACGGCACTGGCAATCCCGTTGAGCAGGAAGATGGCCATCAGGCGACGGAAACCGACGCTCCGCCAGGGTCGCCACAGGGTCGAGCGCCGCGCGGATCCCGTGAGGGGCTCGTGAGGCTGCGCCACCGGGTCTGCACCCGGGCTCGGACCCCGCCACAGCCCCACCACGCCGAGCACGAGCGTCGCCGCCAGCGCAGCGGCCGTCCAGCCCGGCCCGGCCTGCGTGGCCAGCACATTGGCCATCAGCACGCCCACCAGGGCGAAGCCCTCGCGCCAGGCAACAAGCCGCGCACGCTGCACCGGCGGCCCGCCCAGCCGCGTGCCCCAGGCAAGGTGCGCCACACTGGCGAGGCTGTAGGCGCCGAAGGTGAACACCAGGGTCACGGCACACCAGCCAAGCAGCGCCGCCGTGCCCCGCACCGGGGGAAAGAACAGGGCGACGAAGGCCAGCACCAGCAACAGGGCGCACAGGGCCACCGCCACCCGAACCCGCGAGGGCCGCCCCAGCAGGCGATCCACGCGACCGCCCAGCCAGGGGTCGATCACCGCGTCGCCCAGTCGCGTCAGCAGCAACACGGCCCCCAGCAGCCCGAGCGGCACCCCGAGCGTCTGGCCGTAATGCTGCGGCAGCACCACGTACAGCGGCACGGCGACAAACGCCAACGGCAGCCCGAGGAGGCCGTAGCGCGCGCTGGCAGCGTGGGGCAGGATGGGGGCGTCCATGGCGGAATGGCGCGGGGCAGGCAGGCGCCCGATCAGGCCGGCTTGCGCAGCGTGTACTGCACGACGTTGGTGTTGCCCATGTCGAAGGCCGCCTCGCAGTACGCCAGGTAGAACTCCCAGATGCGCTGGAAGCGCTCGTCGAAGCCCAGGCGCTGCACCTGGTGGATGTGGCGATGGAACTCGGCACGCCAGCGGCGCAGCGTCTCGGCGTAGTCCGGCCCGAAGGCCAGGCTGCGAACCACCTCCAGACCGGCCTTGCGCGCCTCGGCCCGGAAGGCCGCATCCGAGGGCAACAGGCCGCCGGGGAAGATGTACTGCTGGATGAAATCGGTGGACTTCACATAGCGGTCGAACAGGTCGTCCCGGATGGTGATGGTCTGCAGGCAGGCGCGGCCACCCGGCTTGAGGCAACGGTGCAGGGTCGAGAAGTAGCTGCCCCAGTATTCCTGCCCCACGGCCTCGAACATCTCGATGGACACGATGGCGTCGAAGGGCTCGTCGCGGATGTCGCGGTAGTCCTGCAGGCGCAGGTCGGCCAGGCCAGCCAGCCCCGCCTTGTCCATGCGGTCGCGCGCCCACTGCAGCTGCTCGGTCGACAGCGTCACGCCGGTGACATGGGCGCCGCGCTCACGTGCAGCGATCTCGGCGAGCCCGCCCCAGCCGCAGCCGATCTCCAGCACGCGCTGGGACGCGTCCCCACGGTGCACGCCCGCCTCGTCCAGCGCGCGGCGCACCTTGGCATGCTGGGCGTCGGCCATGGGCTGGTCGAAGTTGCCCTCGAACCAGGCGCTCGAGTAGCTCATCGTCTGATCCAGCCACAGACGGTAGAAGTCGTTGCCCAGGTCGTAATGCGCGTGGATGTTGCGCCGGCTGTTGGCGCGGGTGTTGCGATTGAGCAGATGGCGGATGCGGTAGGCCAGCCGGCCGATCCAGCTGCCGTAGACCGCGGTCTCGATCTGCTCGCGGTTGGCGATCAGCAGGCGCAACAGCGCCGTCAGGTCCGGCGTGCTCCAGTCTCCGGCGATGTAGGACTCGGCAAAGCCGATGTCCCCCGATTTCAGGGCGGCGCGGCACACGTCCCAGTTGTGCAGGCGAAAGGCCGCGCGCGGCGCGTCGGCGCCCGCCTGGGCCTGCCCGAAGTGCGCGGTGCTGCCATCGGGCAGCTGCACATCGAGCACGCCCACCTGCAGCCGGGCCAGGAGGCGCCAGACCATGCGGGCCGCGGCGGGCGCATCGTCCGGCAGGGCGCGGGGATCGTGAGGGGCGGTGCGGGCGGATCCGGTCGACGCGGAAGGCGCCATGGTGGTGGTGCGGTTCATGGTGTGCGCGGTCCTTGGTGGCTCGGTGCGAGCGGGCTCGGGGTCAGCGGGCCGGAGACGAAGTCGGCCGGGGGCTGCGGCGGTTTGCTGTGAAAGGGCACGCGCTTGAGCCACAGCTTCAAGGCCTGCCAGTGGATGCGGGCGATCACGCCCCAGGTCATCAGCGGCCAGCGCCAGATCGCGCGGCACACGGCCTGGTGCGTGAGCGGCTCGAGGGCCCCGCTCAGCGCCGTCTGGATCAGGGGGCCGGCCTCGTCGTCGTGGTCGACGCGGGCGATCAGGCGCGTGGCGGTGCGCATGAAGCGGAAGCGGTAGCCGCCCTGCAGCGCACAGAACGGCGAGACGTGAAAGACCTTGACCGCGCGCTGCTCACGCCCCCAGCCAAGCTCGGGACCGTGCAGCAGGTAGCAGTGACGCTCGCCAAAGGTGTTGTTGACTTCGGCCACGATGGCATGCAGGGCGCCGTCGGCGCGGGGCACGTACCAGAAGCTCACCGGCTTGAAGGC
>JAJUHM010000227.1 GCA_029279925.1 Aquabacterium olei | reverse complement strand
TGGATGCGCTCGTCGACGCGATTGCGACCATCACCATCGAGTCGCCGATGAGCGGCGACCACATCCTGCTGCACGTGCCCGCCACCCGCCGTGCGGGCAGCAAGCCGGTGCTCATCGAGGCGCTGCGGGCCGACTGTGGCGAGTGGGAGCCGCCCCAGGCCGGTGTCACGTACACCGAGCTCCAGGCCGGCGTGCTGCTGGCCAACCGCACCGGCGGGCTCAACGAGATCGAGTACTCCGAGTTCGTGCAGAAGATCCAGGCCATGGCCGATGCCCTGGGCGGCGCGGTCGAGTTCCCGGACATGCTGGACGTGGTTGGCCGGGCCAAGGAGCTCGACGCCTTTGCGGGCGCCCACGATGCCCAACTTGCCATGCGTCTCTACGCCCGCGGCAGCGCGTGGTCCGTGGGCTATGTGCAGCAGCAGGCCTCGCGACATGGTTTTCTGCCTGGTTCGCTGCCGGGCCGGCTTGTTCTGCCCGGACAGGAAGAGGGGGCGCCCCCTGTGCTGACGCTGCAGTTCGACGCACAGGTCGCCTTTGCCGACGATCCCGACCAGGCCGCGCTGCGTGAGCTCTTGCTGGCCTTCGACGTGCCGCAGACCGCGGCCGAGCAGGCACCTTTCCGGGCCTGGTGCGCGGCCGGCGAAGCCCTCGCCATGGCTTTGGATGCCGTGATGGCCGACGACCAGGGGCAGCCTTTCTCGCCGGCGGCCTTCGCCTCCATCGAGGGCGAGCTGGCCAGGCTGTACGAGGCCCTGGCTGCCCGCGATCTGGCGGCCGGTTCGGCCGCGGCACGGCGCCTCTTCAGCTGACAGCGAGGCGGCACACATGGCCCAGTCAGACCTGTTCGGCGAGGCGGCGCCGCCATCGCCGGGGGCAGAGGTGCCCACGCCGGCTCAGCAGGCCGCCACGCTGCGCAGCCAGCTACACGAGCACGCCCACCGCTACTACGTGCTCGACGAACCCAGCATCCCGGACGCCGAGTACGACCGGCTGTTCCAGGCCTTGCAGACGCTGGAGGAGACCTACCCCGAGCTGCGCGCACCCGATTCGCCCACGCAGCGTGTGCTGGGCAAGGTGCTCGATGGCTTCACGCCCGTGCGCCACGTCGTGCCCATGCTCTCGATCCGCACCGAGACCGACACGGAAGCCACGGGCGCCCAGGCCTTCGACGCCCGCGTGCGCCGGGAGCTCGAGCTGACCGAAGACGCCCCGGCCATCGAGTACGCCGCCGAACTGAAGTTCGATGGGCTGGCCATCAACCTGCGATACGAGCAGGGCGTGCTGGTGCAGGCGGCGACCCGCGGCGATGGCGAGACGGGTGAGGACGTCACGCAGAACATCCGCACCATCGGCCAGATCCCCCTGCGTCTGAAAGGCGGTGACCTGCCCGCGGTGCTGGAGGTGCGGGGTGAGGTCTACATGCGGCGCGACGACTTCGAGGCCTTGAACGAACGCCAGCGGGAACACGGTGACAAGACCTTCGTCAACCCTCGCAACGCCGCGGCCGGGGCCGTGCGCCAGCTCGATCCCACGATCGCGGCCCGACGCCCTTTGAGCTTCTTTGCCTACGGCTTGGGCGAGACACAGGGCTGGGCGATGCCGACGACCCACAGCGGCGTGCTGGACGCACTGGCTGCCTTCGGCTTGCCTGTGAGCGCCGAGCGCACCGTGGCGCAGGGTGCCGACGGGCTGGTGGCCTTCCACCGCGCGATCGGAGCACGCCGCGACAGCCTGCCGTTCGACATCGACGGGGTTGTCTACAAGGTCAACAGCCTGGCTCTGCAGGCTCGCCTGGGCTTCGTCACCCGTGAGCCACGCTGGGCCGTGGCCCACAAGTACCCGGCGCAAGAGCAGCTGACCCAGGTCGAAGGCATCGACATCCAGGTGGGCCGCACCGGCAAGCTCACGCCCGTGGCCCGCCTCAAGCCGGTGTTCGTGGGCGGCGTCACCGTCACCAACGCCACCTTGCACAACCTGTTCGAGTTGCGACGCAAGCGCGTGCGGGTGGGTGACACGGTCATCGTGCGCCGTGCCGGCGATGTCATCCCCGAGGTGGTGGGTGTGGTGGCCGGCGAACGGCCGGCCTATGTGCCGAACTTTCGCATGCCCGGCCACTGCCCTGTGTGCGGCAGCGATGTCGTGCGCGAGCGGGGCGAGGTGGACCACCGCTGTTCGGGCGGTCTGTTCTGCGCCGCGCAGCGCAAGCAGGCCTTGCTGCATTTTGCGCAGCGACGCGCCATGGACATCGAAGGCCTGGGTGACAAGCTGGTGGACCAGCTGGTGGATGGTGGCCTGGTGCGCACGCTGCCGGAGCTGTACAAGCTCGGGTTGATGAAGCTGGCCGCGCTGGACCGCATGGCGGAGAAGAGCGCACAGAACCTGGTCGATGCGCTGGAGAAGAGCAAGCACACGACCCTGCCGCGCTTCCTGTTCGGGCTGGGCATCCGCCATGTCGGCGAAGCCACGGCCAAGGATCTGGCACGGCACTTCGGCGGCATCGACCGGATCATGGATGCCTCGGTCGAGCAATTGCTGGCCGTGCGGGACGTGGGGCCGGTCGTGGCGCACAGCATCCGCACGTTCTTCGACCAGGCACACAACCGCGAGGTCGTCGAGCAACTGCGAGCGTGCGGCGTGACGTGGCCGGAGCATGAGCCGGCGGCCGATCCCGCCAGCCTGCCCTTCACGGGGTTGACGTTCGTGCTGACCGGCACGCTGCCCACCCTGAGCCGCGATGAGGCCAAGGCCCTGATCGAGGCCGCTGGCGGCAAGGTGGCGGGTTCGGTGTCCAAGAAGACCAGCTATGTCGTGGCGGGCACCGAAGCCGGCAGCAAGCTGGAAAAGGCGCAGAGCCTCAATGTGCCGATCCTGGACGAGGGGGGGCTGCAGGCCTTGCTCGAACAGGCGTCGGCCAGCGAGCCCGGGCCGGGCGAGGCGCCTGCGACTCAGTCCTGATCCGGCCGCACGGATGGCTCGAGCGCATTCGCCTTGAGCACGTCCAGCGGGATCACCTCGAGCGCTTTTTCGTGGGTGGCTTCCAGCACGACAGGCGGTGCCACGCCCGCTTCGTAGGCCTGCAGCCAACGGCTGGCGCACAGGCACCAGCGCTGTCCCGGCGTCAGGCCCGAGAAGCGCCACTCCGGCCGCGGCGTCGACAGGTCGTTGCCCACTTTCATCGAATAAGCCAGAAACTCGGCGGTCACCCGGCAGCACACCACGTGCAGCCCGGTGTCATCGGGCCGTGTGCGGCAGCAGCCGTCACGGAAGTAGCCGGTGAGCGGATCGTACGAACAGGCCCGCAGCGGGCCACCCAGCACATTGCGGCCGGGGACAAGGTCGATGGCAGACATGGTGTGCGATGAGGAGGAGAGGGCGCCCGGGCTCAGCCCTGGCGTGGCGGGGTCGACGGCGCTCCGTGCTTCATCAGCGTCATGGCCGTGCCGATCAGCGCCGACACCTCGCTCATGTTGCCCGGCACGATCATGGTGTTGTTGGTCTTGGCCAGTTGGGCATAGGCCTCGACGGCCTTTTCGGCCACCTTGAGGTTGACGGCATCCTGCCCGCCCGGTGCGCTGATGGCTGCGGCGATCTTGCGGATGGCCTCGGCGGTGGCGTCGGCCACGGCGGTGATGGCCGCGGCCTCGCCCATGGCGCGGTTGATCTCGGCCTGCTTTTCGCCCTCGGACTTGGCGATGAAGGCCTCGCGCTCGCCGTTGGCGAGGTTGATCTGCTCGAGCTTGCGGCCTTCGGACTCAGCGATGCGTGCGCGCTTGTCTCGCTCGGCCGTGATCTGCTGCTGCATGGACCGCAGGATCTCGGCCGGCGGTGTCAGGTCCTTGATCTCGTAGCGCAGCACCTTGACGCCCCAGTTCAGCGCGGCTTCGTCCAGTGCGGCCACCACGGCCGAGTTGATGACCTCGCGCTCTTCAAAGGTGCGGTCCAGCTCCATGCGGCCGATCACGCTGCGCAGCGTGGTCTGGGCCAGCTGCGTGATGGCCACCACATAGTCTGCCGAGCCGTAGCTGGCGCGCATCGGGTCGGTCACCTGGAAGTACAGGATGCCGTCGACCTGCAGCTGGGTGTTGTCCCGGGTGATGCACACCTGGCTGGGCACATCGAGTGCGATTTCCTTGAGCGAATGCTGATAGGCCAGCCGGTCGACAAACGGCACCAGCACGTTCAGGCCGGGCGTCAGGACGCCGTGGTACTTGCCCAGGCGTTCGACCACCCAGGCGCTCTGCTGGGGCACGACCTTGACGGACTTGGCCACGAAGATGACGGCAATGACAAGCAGGACGATGGCGAGTTCCATGGCGCAGGGGCTCCTCGATGAATGGGGGGAGGCGGGTCAGGGCTTCAGACGGGCTCAAGGACCAGCAGGTTGCGCTCGATGGCGCAGATCCGGTGCGGACCCGGGTGAGGGGCTTCGGGGCGCGCCAGCCGTGCGCGCCATTGCGAGCCGCGGTGCTGAACCCGCGTGGTGCCGTCGGCATCCCAGGCGCTGACGATGACCTGTTCACCGACGTCCAGGTGCCCCAGCCCGGGTGCGGGGGCGTCGGCGGGCTGAACCGAGGCAGGCTCGGATGCACGGCGACGCTGTTGGCGCAGGTACCACAGCACCACGGCCGCGCCGCCGACCACGGCAGCCGTCACCAGCTGAGCATTGAGCCCGTGGTCCAGATAGGCCACGGCGCCCCCGGCAACGGCGCCGAGTGCCAGCATGAGCAGGTAAAGCGTGCCGCTGACCAGCTCGGCACCGACCAGCAGGCCAGCCAGGATCCACCAGATCGTCGCATCGCTCATGCGTCACACCTCCGTCAAGCCGCACACCACGCCCGGTCAGTGTAGTCCCGCCGCCCGGCTTGCCGAGCCCCCATGCGGCGGGAGGGGCAGGGTGGTTTGTGCGATGGCGCAAATTCCTTCTGGCTGACACACGCAGCACCGGCAATCGCCCCTACACTTCGCGCTTTTCCGGATTTTCTGCCGTTCCATCCTGAAGGGGCCGCCCATGCTGCGTTTCCGTTTTCCCATCGTGATCATCGATGAGGACTTCCGCTCCGAGAACACCTCGGGTCTGGGCATCCGTGCCCTGGCTGATGCCATCCAGAAGGAGGGCTTCGAGGTGCTGGGCGTGACCAGCTACGGCGACCTGTCGCAGTTCGCCCAGCAGCAAAGCCGCGCCAGCGCCTTCATTCTCTCGATCGACGACGAGGAGTTCACGCCGGGCCCCGAGCTCGACCCGGCCGTGCTCAGCCTGCGCAAGTTCATCGAAGAAATCCGCTTCAAGAACGCCGACATCCCCATCTACCTGTACGGCGAGACGCGCACGTCGGAGCACATCCCGAACGACATCCTGCGCGAGCTGCACGGTTTCATCCACATGTTCGAGGACACGCCCGAGTTCGTGGCGCGTCACATCATCCGCGAGGCCAAGAGCTACCTTGATGGCCTGGCGCCGCCGTTCTTCAAGGCGCTGATGGACTACGCCCAGGACGGCTCGTATTCCTGGCACTGCCCGGGGCACTCGGGCGGCGTGGCCTTTCTGAAGAGCCCGGTGGGCCAGATGTTCCACCAGTTCTTCGGTGAGAACATGCTGCGCGCCGACGTGTGCAACGCCGTGGAAGAGCTGGGTCAGTTGCTGGACCACACCGGGCCGGTGGCCGAGTCGG
>JAJUHM010000226.1 GCA_029279925.1 Aquabacterium olei | reverse complement strand
GGTCAGGTTCTCGGTGATGGTCAGGTGCGGGAACAGCTCGAAGTGCTGGAACACCATGCCGACGCGGCTGCGCAGCTTCGACAGATTGGTCTTCGGATCATTGACCTGCGTGCCATCGACGAAGATGCGGCCGCCCTGAATGGGCTCCAGGCCGTTGACGGTCTTGATCAGCGTCGACTTGCCCGAGCCGGACGGCCCGCACACCACCACCACCTCGCCCTTGTCGATCGTGGTGGAGCAATCGGTCAGGACCTGGAACGCACCGTAGTGCTTCGAGACGTTTTCAATGCGGATCATGAGAGGCTCCTGATGCGGTGAGCGGGTCAGTGCTGGACACGGGGTTTCTGCAGCACCTGCACCAGACGGGACAGGGCAAAGCACAGGACGAAGTACACGGCGCCGGCGAACAGCAGCAGCTCGACCAGACGGCCATCGCGGTCACCCACCTTGTAGGCGGCACCGAAGAAATCGGCCAGGGCAGACACGTAAACGAGCGAGGTGTCCTGGAACAGCACGATGGCCTGGGTCAGCAGCAGCGGCACCATGTTGCGCAGGGCCTGCGGCAGCACGACGAGCCGCATCGCCTGAAAGTGGCTCAGCCCCAGTGCCGTGGCGGCCGCGAGCTGGCCCTTGGGCACGGACTGGATGCCGGCGCGGATGATCTCGGCGTAGTACGCCGATTCGAACAGGGCGAAGCCGACCAGGGCCGACGCCATGCGCACGTCCGTGCCCGGTCGCAGGTTGAAGAAGGTGGTCAGCAGCTGCGGGATCACCAGGAAGAACCACAGCAGCACCATCACGAGCGGCACGGCGCGGAACAGGTTGACGTAGCCCGCCGCAAACCAGCGCAGCGGGGCCACCGAAGACAGCCGCATGACGGCCAGCACGGTGCCCCACACCATGCCGACCACCAGCGCAGTCAGTGTGATCTCCAGCGAGACCAGCATGCCCTCCGCCAGGAAGGGCAGCGAGTTGGGAATGGAGCTCCAGTCGAATTCGTAAGCCATGGCGTTCTCCTGTTCAGCTGCCCATGTAGCCCGGCACCTTCACCTTGCGCTCGAGCAGGTGCATCAGGGCCATCACGATCACATTGATCAGCAGGTACATCAGCGTCACGGCGATGAAGGACTCGTAAGGCTGGGCGGTGTAGTCCACCAGCTGGCGGCCTTGCGCGGCCAGCTCCAGCAGGCCGATGGTCGAGCACACGGCCGAGTTCTTGAAGATGTTGAGGAATTCCGACGTCAGCGGCGGCACGACCAGGCGGAAGGCCATGGGCAGCAGCACGAAGCGATAAGCCTGCGGCAAGGACAGCCCCAGGGCCAGCGCAGCCCGGGTCTGCCCGATGGGCAGGCTCTGGATGCCGGCGCGCACCTGTTCGCACACGCGGGCACTGGTGAACAGACCCAGGCAGATCACGGCGGCGCCGAACTGCTGGGTTTCCGGGGCGAGTTGCTTGATCGCGTCGCCCCAGCGGGTGGGCAGCAGCTCCGGGATGATGAAATACCAGATGAACAGCTGCACCAGCAGCGGGATGTTGCGCAGCAACTCCACATAGCCCGTGGCCAGCCGCTGCAATCCTTTGGATGGCACGGTGCGCAGCACCCCCATCAGGCAGCCGACGACGAGCGCAATGATCCACGCGCTCAACGAGACGGAGACGGTCATCTTCAGACCGGCCACCATCCAGTCCCCGTACGTGCCACCGTCACCGACGGCGGAGGGCTGTGTGAACACCGCCCAGTTCCATTGATAGCTCATCGTCGCTCCTGGTCAGAGGGTTGCTGCGCGCCGTTCAGGCGCGGATCAGAAGGCGTGGCGGACGCCGAGCATCAGCGCCTTCACGTCCTGGCCGCCCACGGTGTTGACCGGGCCGGCGCCGGTGGCCGAGTCGGTGGTGTAGGTGGCTGCCGAGCTGTTGTTGATGCGCGAGGCAATGGCGTACACGCGGGTGCGCTTGCTCAGATTGTGCAGGTAGCCCAGGCTGAACTGCGAGGCGCTGCCGCCGTCGACACCGCTGATGCGGCTGCCACCCAGGGCGGCGGCCACGGTGCCCTGTGCGCTCACCGGCACGTTGACACCGAACATGGCTTCGCGGCGGTCGTTGGCCTCCACCGTGCCCTGGTTGCGGACGATCTGGTACAGACCGTAGAGCTTCAGCGTGCCGAAGTCGTAGGCCGAGCTCACCAGCGCGTACTTGGCGTCTTCGCCAGTGGTGGCGCTGCGCTTCTGCATCATCGTGGCCACGGCGGCGCTGAACGGACCTGCGGCGTAGTTGACCGAGGCCGAGTACAGGTTGCCGAACGACTTCTGGCCGGCGGTGCTGCTCTCACCCAGCGAGGCCATGCCGTTGAAGGTGAAGCCACCCAGGGTCGGCGAAGCGTAGACCACGGCGTTGTTGGCGCGCGCGATGGCCGAAACGACGCCGCTGGCTGCCACGGAGCCGGTGCCGGTGCCGAATGCGTCATAGGTGTCCACGGTCACGAACTGCGGCGTGTATTGACGGCCGAGCGTCAGCGTGCCGAGCTCGTTGGACGACAGGCCGGCATAGGCCTGGCGACCGAAGGCCAGGCCGCCCTGACCGGATGCACCGGTGTCGGCATTGATGCCCATCTCCAGCTGGAACAGGGCCTTCAGGCCACTGCCCAGGTCTTCGGTGCCCTTGAAACCCAGGCGCGAGCCTTGCGGGCCGCCCGACTGGATCTGGGTCTGGGTGCCGTCGCCCTTGCCGTATTGCAGGTACATGTCGAGCAGACCGTACACGGTCACCGACGACTGCGCCGAGGCAGCGAGGGGAGCGGCGGCTGCGGCGGCAGCCAGGGCGATGGTAGCGAGCTTGGTGTGCATATCAATACTCCATGAAGATGCGTTGGATGACCTTGGCGTCGTTCGTCTTGGTCAGGGCGAGGGAAGCGAGGATGCGGGCCTTCTGCGGGTTCAGGTCGTGGGCGACCACCCAGTCGTACTGGTCGTCGGGCTGTTCGGCATTGCGCAGCACGAAGCCACCGCCCATCACACGCGACGAGCGCACGATGTGCACGCCCTTGGCACGCAGCTCCCGCAGCGCGGGCACGACGTCTTTCGACACCGAGCCGTTGCCGGTGCCCGCGTGGATCAGGGCCTTGGCGCCGGCCGCGGCGAAGGCCTGGTAGGCCGTGGGCGATGCGTTGCCATAGCCGTAGGCGATCTCGACCTGCGGCAGGCTGTCGATCTGGTCGATGTCGAACTCCGAGTTCACCGTGTGGCGCTTGACCGGTGCGCGGAACCAGTAGGTCTGGCCTTCCACCACCATGCCGAGGTCACCCCAGGCGCTCTTGAAAGCGTCCGGACGCACGTTGACCGACTTGGCCACGTCGCGGCCCGAGTTGATCTCGTCGTTCATCGTCACCAGCACGCCCTTGCCGGCGGCGGTGGGCGAGGCCGCCGTGGCCACCGCGTTGTACAGGTTCAGTGCGCCATCGGCCGACAGGGCCGTGCCCGGTCGCATCGAACCCACCACCACGATGGGCTTGCTGGTCCGAACCGTCAGGTTCAGGAAGAAGGCCGTTTCTTCCAGCGTGTCGGTGCCGTGGGTGATCACGATGCCGTCCACGTCCTTCTGCTTGCTCAGCGCAGACACGCGCTTGGCCAGCTGCAGCAGGTGGGCATTGGTGAAGCTCTCCGAGGCAATCTGGAAAACCTGTTCGCCGCGCACGTCGGCGGCGTTGCTCAGCTCGGGCACCGAAGCCAGCAGCTTGTCGACCGGCACCTTGGCGGCCTGGTAGGTGGCGCTGTTGGCGGCCGATGCGCCGGCGCCGGCGATGGTGCCGCCGGTGGCCAGGATCACAACCTGAGCTTTTTTGGTGGCCTGCGCCAGCGCGTGCTGCGCGGGCAGGAAACTCAGCGTGACTGCGCCGCCGAGGGCGAGCAGCCAGCGCGACAGGGATCGCTTCATGATGTCATCTCCATTGGGGTGTGGAACAGGGACGGACGGACAACGAGGTCGACACTCAGCGGGGGCCGCCAGCCATGCGGCGGCCCGACCCATGCCCCTCACGGGGATGGGCGGTTCTTCTTCTGATCGGAAAGCGGGAAGCAGCCGGGCGCGTTGCCGGCTGCTGTCGGCGTCACTCGAACGGGCGGTCGTTCGGCGCCTTGAACAGCTCGATGACGTCGTCAGACATCGGCCAGTTCAGGTTCAGGCCCTTCGGGGGAATCGGTTGCTGGAACCACTTCGCATAGATCTTGGCGGCTTCACCCGAGGTCATGGCCTTGGTGATGGCGGTGTCCACGACCTTCTTGAACTCCGGGTCGCCCTTGCGCATCATGCAGCCGTAGGCTTCTTCCGACATCGGCTTGCCGACCACGACCCAGTCGTCGGCCTTCTTGGCCTTGGCCTTCTCGCCATACAGCAGTGCGTCGTCCATCATGAAGGCGACAGCGCGGCCCGTTTCCAGCGTCAGGAAGGATTCGCCGTGATCCTTGGCGGAGATGATGCGCATCTCGGCCTTGTTGGCCTCGTTGTATTGGCGCAGCAGGCGCTCCGACGTCGTGCCGGCGGTCACCACGACATTCTTGCCCTTCAGGTCGGGGAAGTCCTTGATGCCCGAATCCTTCTTGGTCATCAGGCGGGTGCCGACCACGAAAATGTTGGTCGAGAAGTCGACCTGCTTGGCGCGTTCCTTGTTGTTGGTGGTCGAGCCGCACTCCAGGTCCACCGTGCCGTTGAGCACCAGCGGGATGCGGTTCTGCGAGGTCACCGGCACCAGCTTGATCTGCAGGTTGGGCTTCTTCAGCTGGGCCTTGATCGCGTCCACGGCCTTGAGCATGAGTTCATGCGAGTAACCGACCACCTGCTGCTTGTCGTCGTAATACGAGAACGGGATCGACGATTCGCGGTGGCCCAGTGTGATCGTGCCGGTTTCGGCAATCTTCTGCAGCGTGGGGGAAGTCTGTGCGCCAGCTTGCAGGGCGGCGGCGGTCAGGCACAGGCCCAGCACCGCGGAACGGAGGATCGTGTTCTTCATGAGGGGTCCTTTGATCGTCAGGGTCAACAGGAGGAAGGAACCGGGTGGACAGCCAGATCGGGCCGGTTGTCGCTGCCGTGATCTATCGCACACCACGTGCCAGCTTTCCACCACCCGGGCTGTTGCTGCAACCCCTTGATTCAAAAAAGGTTTTTGTGAAGATGCGTGGGGAAGGGTTCGGAATCCCGGACGACGTGCCGATGGCCCGTACGCTTCATCGGACGCAGATGGCGAATTCGTCCGGGACGGCCCTGGCATCATGTGGGCCCGCTGCACCTTCGACGATACCCCTGTCATGTCCCGCCGCCTACGCCTTCCTGCCGGCCACAACACCCTGTCGCAGATCCTGTTCGATCAGGGTTTCGGCGCCCGTCGCGAGTGTGACGGACTGGTGCTCCACGGGCTGGTGACCGTGGGCGACCAGGTGGTGGACGACCCGGATGCTGTTTTCCCGGAGGACGGGCTGGCGCTGACCGTGGAAGGGCAGCCCTGGATCACGCACGTGCGGGCCCTGGTGATGCTGCACAAGCCCGCGGGCTACGAATGCTCGCTCAAGCCCGGCGCCTGGCCGGGCGTGCACAACCTGTTGCCCGTGCCCCTGCGCCGACGCGGCCTGCAGCCCGTCGGCCGGCTCGATCAGGACACCACCGGCCTGCTGCTCATGACCGACGACGGCCCGCTGCTGC
>JAJUHM010000225.1 GCA_029279925.1 Aquabacterium olei | reverse complement strand
GGTGGGTGCTGAGGGGTTCGAACCCCCGACCTACGCCTTGTAAGGGCGCCGCTCTACCAACTGAGCTAAGCACCCGATGAACTGTGGAGGCGGTAGTCTAGCCGATTAATTCAGGTGGTCTTTCAGGGCCTTGCCCGGGCGGAATTTCGGGATGCGGGCCTTCTTGATCTTGATGGCGTCGCCCGTGCGGGGGTTGCGCCCCTCGCGGGCTGCACGCGTGCTGACGCTGAAGGTGCCGAAACCGACCAGCGTCACGGCGTGGCCTTTCTTCAGCGAACTGCACACGCCGGCGATCACGGCCTCCAGGGCCCGGCCAGCGGCCGCCTTGGAAATGTCGGCCTGTTCGGCGATGTGCTCGATCAACTCGGACTTGTTCACGGATGCTCCCCTACTCCAGATGCATGGGCATGACTGCACACAAGGGCCAGGGATGCAACACCGCACCGGCCAGCGGAGGTGGGCCTCCGGCCCAGGGCCGGTGAACGCGCCGGCGTCGGAGATTCTATGTCCGCGGCCCTGCGCCCACAGCGCTGGCCCCACACGGAGAAGTTCGCTTGACAGCGGGTATTGACCCCGAACAAATGCGGGCGCGTCAGCGTGCCTTGGCGCGGATGTCCGGCAGCGACTTCTGGAGGTAGTACGCCATCGACCAGATGGTGAGGCCCGCTGACACATAGATGAGCCAGGTGCCGATCTGCCCGGCATGCCAGCCGCCGGGCAGCGTGCCGTCGAACAGCAGCAGCACGATGGCCAGCATCTGCGAGGCCGTCTTCATCTTGCCGAGCATGTGCACGGCCACGCTGCGGGAGGCACCGATCTGGGCCATCCACTCGCGCAGGGCCGAAATCGCGATCTCGCGGCCGATGATGATGAGCGAGATCAGCGCATTGACCCTGTCGAGCTCCAGGAGGATCAGCAGGGACGCGCACACCAGGAACTTGTCGGCCACCGGATCCAGAAAGGCGCCGAAGGCCGAGGTCTGGTTGAGCCGGCGCGCCAGCCAGCCATCGGCCCAGTCGGTCAGAGCGACGACGACGAACAGGCTGCTCGCGATGAGGTTCATCTCCGGCATGGGCACCGGCAGGTGGTACACGCCCACGATCAGCGGAATCGCAACGATCCGCGCCCAGGTGAGCAAGGTGGGCAGAGTCCAGAACATGGGGTGTCATTGTGCCTGCGATCTGCCTGCGATCGCGGCACGCCACGCGAAGGGTCGCCCGCGAGGGGCACTCAGCGCCGGTCCAGCGTCATGGGCTTGAAGCGGCGGCTGTCGTCGAACAGAAAGGTCTCGTTGAACTTCCAGGGCCGCGGCAGCTTCGAGACGTCGCCGAACGGTGCCGCCCGGCGAACCGCTTCCTTGGCACGCTCGACGGTGTCACGGGCCTGGCTGGGGTAGCGCATGACCTCGATGTTGCGGATCCGTCCGTCGGCGTGCAGCTCGATGGTGAGCACGGGGATGGCGAGCAGCACCTCCGGCGTGGGCGTGCTGTAGGTCTGTCCCGGGTTCGCCATGACGATGCGCCGCGCAGCCTGCAGGCGGGCTTCCTGCCAGTTGCGGGGCGTGGCCGGCGGGGGCAGCGCCACGGGCTGGGCGCTTGCAGGTGAAGGGGCTTGGCCGGCCCGTTCGGGCACGCTGCCTCCCGGTCGCGCCTCGGGTGCGGCGTCGGGCGCCTGCTGCGGGCGCAGGGCACAGCCGGCCAGGGCCAGCAGGACGAGGGCCATGACACCCCACCGGGTCTCCCGGCGAGCGGGGCGGGGCAGGCCCCGTGCAAGGTCAACGCAGGGCACGGTAAATCTCCTCCGCCAGTTCACGCGAGATGCCGTCGACACTGGCCAGTTCATCGATGCTGGCAGCGGTCACGCCACGGACGCCGCCAAAGCGCTGCAGCAGACGGGCTCGTCGTTTGGGGCCGACGCCCGGGATGTCTTCCAGCCGGCTGCCCCCGGTCCGCACGCTGGCTCGCCGGGCCCGCATGCCGGTGATGGCAAAGCGGTGGGCCTCGTCGCGGATCTGGGCCACCAGCATCAGCGCGGCCGATGTCGGCGCCAGGGCAAGCTTCGGACGGCCATCGGCAAACACCAGTTCCTCGAGCCCCACCTTGCGGCCCTCGCCCTTCTCGACCCCGACGATGAGGGACAGCGGCAGCCCCAGCGCCTGGAACACCTCGCGCGCCATCGCCACCTGCCCCTTGCCGCCGTCGATGAGGACGATGTCCGGCACGCGGGCGGCCTTGGTGCCCGCGGCGCTGTAGCGGCGCTCCAGCGCCTGCTTCATGGCCGCATAGTCGTCGCCCGGGGTGATGCCGGTGATGTTGTAGCGCCGGTACTGCCCGGACTGCATCTTGTGTCCCTCGTAGACCACGCACGAGGCCTGGGTGGCCTCGCCCGCCGTGTGCGAGATGTCGAAGCACTCGATGCGCAGGGTGGCCAGGGGATCGTGTCGGGGTGCACTGCGCGAGGTGGCCTCGGCGTGGGCGGTCTCGTCGGTGACGGTGCCGGCGGGCTCGGCCTGCTCACCGGCCTCCGCCCCATCCTCGGCGCCCTCTTC
Organism: Aquabacterium olei; assembly: GCA_029279925.1. GTDB lineage: Bacteria > Pseudomonadota > Gammaproteobacteria > Burkholderiales > Burkholderiaceae_C > Aquabacterium > Aquabacterium olei_A. The sequence continues at coordinate 3,141 of JAJUHM010000225.1, read as the reverse complement.
CCGCTCTCCGGCCAACCCCGCCTCGCGGGCGTCCAGGTCCAGATCCAGATTGAGCGCCTCGACCAGCGCCCGGGTGCGCGCCTGCTGCGAGCCCTCCTCGGCCAGCAATCGGGTCAGCGACAGCTCGGCGCCCTTGATCGCCATCTCGAGCCAGACGCGGCGCTGCTCGCGTGGCTGGTGCACCACCGTGACCTTGCGACCGCCCTGCTCGCCCAGCGCCTCGATCAGCGCCGGGTCGACCGGATGACTGAGCACCAGCAGGGCCGGCACGCTGCCGCCCAGGTAATGCTGGGCCAGGAAGGCCTCGAGCACATTGACCTCGGCCTGCTGCTGCAGCGACTCGGCCGAATGCGCCTCGACCGGCGTGTCTGCCTGTGCAGCCGGGTCGGCCTCGTCCGGGGCCATGACGGCATCCTGCACGTGCACCGGGAAGTGCGCCCGGTCACCCAGGTGACGCCCCCCTCGCACCATGGCGAGGTTCACACAGGCCCGCCCGCCGGCCACCTTCACAGCCAGCACGTCGACGTCCTTGTCCATCACCGTGTCGACCGACTGCTGGTGCAGCACCCTCGACAAGGCCCCGATCTGGTCCCGCACGCCAGCCGCCTGCTCGTACTCCATGCGCTCGGCATGGTCCATCATGCGCTTCTGCAGGTCCTCCAGCACGGCCTCGGGCTCGCCCAGCAGAAAGCGCTCGGCCTGCGCCACGGCCGCCCGGTAGTCCTCCTGGGTCACCAGGTCGACACACGGGCCGCTGCACCGCTTGATCTGGTAGAGCAGGCAGGGCCGCGTGCGGTGGTTGTAGACCGCATCCTCGCAGGTCCGGATCTGGAAGACCTTCTGCAGCAGCTGAATGGTCTCCTTCACGGCCCAGGCATTGGGAAACGGGCCGAAATAGCGGTGCTTGCGATCGACGGCGCCGCGGTAGTACGCCATGCGCGGGAAGGCGTGCGTGGCGATCTTCAGGTAGGGGTAGCTCTTGTCGTCGCGGAACAGGATGTTGAACCGCGGGTTGAGCGTCTTGATGAGGTTGTTTTCCAGCAGCAGGGCCTCGGCCTCGCTGCGCACCACGGTGGTTTCCATCCGCGCGATGCGCGACACCATGTGGCCGATGCGGGTGCCGCCGTGGTTCTTGTGGAAGTAGCTCGATACCCGCCTCTTCAGGTCACGCGCCTTGCCGACGTACAGCACGTTGCCCTGCGCATCGAAATAGCGGTAGACACCCGGCAAGCCGGGCAGCGAGGCCACCTCGGACAGCAGGCGGTTCCAGGTCTGTTCCCGGTCTTCCACGGGCGGGACCGGCTCGGCCATCGGCTTGTCGTCAGGCAGGATCGGATCGTCATGCGGGGCGCTCATGGGGCGGCATTGTCCCCGACCCGCCAGCGGCCGGGCAGGCGGGTTGCCATAATCCGCCCCCATGCAATGGGACGTCTTCTGTCAGGTCATCGACAACTTCGGCGACATCGGGGTGTGCTGGCGTCTGGCGCGCGACCTGAGCGCCCGGGGGCACACGGTGCGCCTGTGGGTGGACGACCCGTCCGCCCTGACCTGGATGGCGCCCGAGGTCGACTGGACGCCGTCCGGGGCGTACCCCCAGGGACGGGGGCACGACGGCATCGTGGTTCACCCATGGGCGCAGGCGGCCGATGCCGCCGCGGTGCCCGAACCCGGAGACGTGGTGATCGAGGCCTTCGGGTGTAACCCGCCGGATCCCTTCCTGGCGCGCATGGCCGCCCGCGCCGAGCCGCCCCGGTGGATCAATCTGGAATACCTCAGCGCGGAAGATTACGTGGCGCGCAGCCACCGCCTGCGTTCGCCGGTGTGGAGCGGCCCGGCATCGGGGCTGACGAAGCACTTTTTCTACCCCGGCTTCACGCCGGACACCGGTGGACTCCTGCGCGAGCCCGGGCTGATCGATCGGCAGGATGCCTTGCGACTGGATGCCGTGCGGCGCCAGGCCGTGCTGGGGCAACTGGGCATCGCCCACCAGCCAGGAGAGCGCGTGGCCAGCGTGTTCTGCTACAGCACGGCGCCCCTGGGGACGTGGCTGTCGGCGCTGGCCGGGTCGCCCGCTGAACCGACGCACGTGGTGCTGACCCAGGGACACGCCCAGCAACTCGGTTCATCGTGGCGAGCGCAGTGGGAGGCCACACAGGGCTCCCTCCCTACTCACCTCCGGCTCAGCGTCGTCCCCCCGCTCAGCCAGCCCGGCTACGATGACCTGCTGGCCTGCTGCGATCTGAATCTGGTCCGGGGCGAGGATTCGGCCGTGCGCGCGCTGTGGGCGGGCCGCCCGCATGTCTGGCAGATCTACGAGCAGGATGACGGCGTGCATGCCGACAAGCTCGACGCCTTCACGGCGCGGTGGATGGCGGACTGGCCTGCGTCGCTGCAGACGTCCGTGCGGGCGTGGTGGCAAGCGTGGAACCGCCTTGGCCCCTGGCCTGACGCCCTGCCGGCCTGGCCGGATGCCACGGGATGGGCCCATGCAAGCCTGTCTTCGCGGGACCGGTTGCGCACGCAAACAGACCTTGTCACACAGCTGATCGCTTTTGTCACAGGGTCAGGCTAAAATCGGCAGCTTTGCTTCTGGCAGAAACCGCGTCGGCGCGAGCTGGATGCGTTTCATTCGATCGACCTTGTCCTGAAAGCCAGCGGCGCCTGAACAGCCGATCCGACCACGGTGCGCAGTGTGCGCCACGGCCCGGCACCCCCAGTTTTCCATCTGGAATCACCATGAAACTCGCACAAGAAATCCGCGCCGGCAACGTGATCATGCAGGGCAAGGACCCGATGGTCGTCCTGAAGACCGAATACAGCCGCGGCGGCCGTGGCGCAGCCACCGTCCGCATCAAGATGAAGAACCTGCTGAACGGCGGCGGCGCCGAAGTGGTCTTCAAGGCCGACGACAAGATGGACCAGATCATCCTCGACAAGAAGGAGTGCACCTACTCCTACTTCGCCGACCCGATGTACGTGTTCATGGACTCGGAATACAACCAGTTCGAGGTGGAAGCCGAGAACATGGGCGACGCCATCCACTACCTCGAGGACGGCATGCCGGTCGAGGTGGTGTTCTACGAGGGCAAGGCGATCTCGGTCGAGCTGCCGACCACCGTGGTGCGCGAGATCGAGACCGAG
>JAJUHM010000224.1 GCA_029279925.1 Aquabacterium olei | reverse complement strand
TTGTCGGCCATCGCCCCCCACACGGCGTGCGTGCGCGGGAAAAAGCCCATCTGATCGAGGTTGACGGCCAGCGTGGCGACCGCATGGGGGTTGTGTGCCACGTCGAGAATCAGCGTGGGCTGCCCCGGAATGATCTGGAAGCGGCCGGGCAACTCCACCGTGGCCAGGCCCGTGCGCACCGCCTGCGCCGACACCGGCAGACGCGGCCGCATGGCCTCGAGCGCGGCCAGCACGCCCGACGCGTTCAGCAATTGGTTGGCACCGCGCAGCGCCGGATACGCCATGCCGTTGAAGCGCTTGCTGCGCCCGCCCCAGGACCACTGCTGGCGGTCGCCCGCGTAGTTGTGGTCGCGACCGAAGAGCCACAGGTCCGCGCCGAGGGCCGCCGCGTGGTCCACCACGCTTTGCGGCGCCTGGGGATCGGACACCACGGCCGGGCGTCCGGCCCGCATGATGCCGGCCTTCTCGCGGCCGATGGCCTCGCGGTCAGGACCGAGCCACTCCATGTGGTCCAGGTCGATGCTGGTGATGATGGCGCAGTCGGTGTCGATGATGTTGACGGCATCCAGCCGGCCCCCGAGGCCCACTTCCAGGATCACCGCGTCCAGCCCGGCCGAGGCCAGCAGGCGCATGATGGCCAGTGTGGTGAACTCGAAGTAGGTCAGCGGGGTGTCGCCCCGCGCGGCCTCGATGGCCGCAAAGTGCGGCACGAGCTGCTCGGCCGTCACCAGCTCGCCCTGGATGCGGCAGCGCTCCTCGAAGCGCACGAGGTGCGGCGAGCCGTACACGCCCACGCGGAAGCCCGACGACATCAGGATGCCCTCGAGCATCGCGCAGGTCGAGCCCTTGCCATTGGTCCCGCCCACCGTGAACACCACCGGGGCGTCACGCCCGCTGTCTTCCTGGCCCATCGGCGTGCCCAGTACCACGCCGGTGCGCGCCCACACCGAGCCCACGCGGTCCAGTCCCATGTCGATGCCGACCGGGTGCAGGCGTTCGCAGTGCGCGAGCCAGTCGTCCAGCGTGCGCGGGTTGCCCGAAGGGGAAGACGTGTCGGAAGCGGTCATGTCGACAGGGTCAGGAAGAAAAGCAAACGGGCTGCACCGTGGCGCAGCCCGATCGGTGAAGACCTTTCGGCCTTCCGGACAGACAGGGGCTCAGCCTGCGACGGCGTCGGCCGGCTGGCGCGTCAGCATGGCGAGCTGGCGGGCGATGGCCTGACGCAATTCGCGGCGGTCGAGGATCATGTCGACGGCGCCCTTCTGCAGCAGGAACTCGGCGCGCTGGAAGCCTTCCGGCAGCACTTCGCGCACGGTGTTCTCGATCACGCGGGGACCGGCAAAGCCGATCAGGGCCTTGGGTTCGGCGATCACCACGTCGCCCATGAAGGCGAAGGAGGCGGACACGCCACCCATGGTCGGATCGGTCAGCACGCTGATGTAGGGCAGCTTCGCCTTGGCCAGGCGGGTCAGCGCGGCGTTGGTCTTGGCCATCTGCATCAGGCTCAGCAGGCCTTCCTGCATGCGGGCGCCGCCCGTGGCCGTGAAGGAGATGAACGGCGTCTTCTGCTCGACGGCAGTTTCCACGCCGCGCGCGAAACGCTCACCCACCACCGAGCCCATCGAGCCGCCCATGAAGTCGAACTCGAAGCAGGCCGTCACGACCGGGATGCTGTGGACCGAGCCACCCATCACGATCAGGGCGTCCGTCTCGCCAGTCGATTCCATCGCCTGCTTGATGCGGTCGGGGTACTTCTTGCTGTCGCGGAACTTCAGTGCGTCGACCGGCAGCACCTCCTGGCCGATCTCGTAGCGGCCTTCGGCGTCGAGGAAAGCGTCCAGGCGGGCCCGCGCACCGATGCGGTGGTGGTGGCCGCACTTCGGGCAGACGTTGACGTTGGCCTCGAGGTCGTTCTTGTAGAGCACCGTCTCGCACGACGGGCACTTGACCCACAGGCCCTCGGGCACCGAACGACGCTCGGACGGGTCGGTCGGCTGGATCTTCGGGGGCAGCAGTTTCTCAAGCCAGCTCATGCTCAGGCTCCTTTCAGGGTATCGAGGGCAGCGCGGATCTCGGCAATGAAGCCGCGCGCAGCAGAAACAACGGTGTCAGGCGATTGCGTCTCGAGCAGTTGCACGATGCGCGAGCCGATCACGACGGCATCGGAGACGGCGGCCACGGCTTTGGCGGTCTCGGCATCGCGGATGCCGAAGCCCACACCGACCGGCACGTTCACGTGGGCCTTGATGCGCGGCACCATGGCGGCGACGGCGGCCGTGTCCAGGTGGCCGGCGCCCGTCACGCCCTTGAGCGACACGTAGTAGACGTAACCCGCAGCCACGCGGCCGACGTCGGCCATGCGCTGCTCGCTGGACGTGGGCGCCAGCAGGAAGATGGGGGCCAGGCCTTCCGCCTTCAGGCGCGCGGCGAACTCCTCGCACTCTTCCGGCGGGTAGTCGACCACCAGCACGCCATCGACGCCCGCGGCCTTCGCGTCGCGCACGAAGCTGCCCGCGCCATGACGGAGATCGTGGTTCTCGATCGGGTTGGCGTAGCCCATCAGCACCACCGGCGTGGTGGCGTTGCGCTCACGGAAGGCCTTCACGTCGGCCAGCACGTGGGCCAGCGAGATGCCCTTGACCAGTGCGCGCTCAGCGGCCTTCTGGATCACGGGGCCGTCGGCCATCGGGTCGGAGAACGGCACGCCCAGCTCGATCACGTCGGCACCGGCTTCAGCCATCGCGAGCATCAGCTCGACTGTCTTCTCGGGGTACGGGTCGCCGCAGGTGATGTAGGGGATCAGCGCCTTGCGGCCCTGTTCTTTCAGCGTGGCAAAGGTCTGGTCGAGGCGGGTCGTCATCACACGCCCCCCTTGACCGACAGGCCACGGCACGACGGCCGGCAATAGAACTCGGCGCCAGTCAGGTCAGCCACCGTGCCGATGTCCTTGTCACCGCGGCCGGACAGGTTGACCAGCACGTGCTGATCCGGCTTCATGGTGGCAGCCAGCTTCATGCCATAGGCCACGGCATGGCTGGACTCCAGCGCCGGGATGATGCCTTCGGTGCGGCACAGGCGGTGGAAGGCTTCGAGCGCTTCCTTGTCGGTGATGCCGACGTACTCGGCGCGGCCGATGTCTTTCAGGTAGGCGTGCTCGGGGCCCACACCGGGGTAATCGAGGCCGGCCGAGACCGAGTGCGTTTCGGTGATCTGACCGTTCTCGTCCTGCAGCAGGTAGGTGCGGTTGCCGTGCAGCACGCCCGGCACGCCCTTTTGCAACGACATCGAGTGCTTGCCGCTCTCGTAGCCTTCGCCGGCCGCTTCCACGCCGATCAGGCGCACGCCTTCATGCGGGATGTAGGGGTAGAAGATGCCCATGGCGTTCGAGCCACCGCCCACGCAGGCCACGACGGCGTCCGGCTGGCGGCCGATCTGCTCGGGCATCTGCTTGAGGCACTCCTCGCCGATGACGCTCTGGAAATCGCGTACCATGGCCGGGTACGGGTGCGGGCCCGCGACCGTGCCGATGATGTAGAAGGTGTTCTCGACGTTGGTCACCCAGTCGCGCATGGCTTCGTTCAGCGCGTCTTTCAGGGTGCGGCTGCCCGACTCGACCGGCACCACCTTGGCGCCCAGCAGGTGCATGCGGTAGACGTTGGGCGACTGGCGCTTGACGTCTTCGGCACCCATGTACACCACGCACTCGAGGCCGTAGCGGGCGCAGATGGTGGCCGTGGCCACGCCATGCTGCCCTGCCCCGGTTTCGGCGATGACACGGGGCTTGCCCATGCGCTTCGCCAACAGGGCCTGGCCGATGGTGTTGTTGACCTTGTGCGCGCCGGTGTGGTTGAGGTCTTCGCGCTTGAAGTGGATCTGCGCGCCGCCCACTTCGCGGCTCAGGCGGGCTGCGTGGTAGATCGGGCTGGGGCGGCCGACGAAGTGCGCCAGCTCCTTGCGGAACTCGGCGTTGAACTCAGGGTCGTGGCGGTAGTGCTCGTAGACGTTCTTCAGTTCTTCGAGCGCGTAGATCAGGGTCTCGGAGACGAAGGTGCCGCCGTAGGGACCGAAGTGCCCGCGGGCATCGGGCTGGTTGTAGTTCAGCATGTGACTCTCAAGGAACTCGGACGCGGTTGCCACCGGAATGGGGTCGGCAGCCGCTTCAAACGGTTTCGGCACAAAGCCGGTCGGCCGTTCGCACGGCCTCACAGAAACGGCGCATCAGCGCGGCATCCTTGATGCCCTTGCTGGCTTCCACGCCCGAACTGACGTCCACGGCCCAGGGCCGCACGCGCCGCACGCCTTCTTCCACGTTACCGGGGTGCAGGCCACCCGACAGAATCATTGGACGCGACAGGCCCGTCGGCAACAGGGACCAGTCGAACACCTGTCCGCCGCCCCCGTAGCCCTCGACATGGGCATCCACGAGCAAGGCCTGCGCATCCGCGTAGAACGAGGCGAAGTCTAACAAATCGAAACCTGGCGCCATCCGGGCTGCCCGGATGAAGGGCTGCCCCGCTGCAAGGGCGGCGCAATCCCCCGGCGTCTCATCGCCATGGAACTGCAGCAGTGCCTGGGGCAGCGTGTGTCGCACCTGGGCCGCCAGGGCGGCATCGGCGTTCACCAGCAGCACCACGGGCGTCACGAACGGGGGCAGACGGCGTGCCAATTCGGCTGCGCGGTCCAGCGGCACGTGGCGCGGGCTCTTGGGGTACAGCACGAACCCGATGGCATCGGCCCCGGATTCGACCGCGGCGTCGACGTCAGCCTCGCGGGTGAGGCCACAGACCTTGATGCGGGTGCGATGAAAGGCGGGCAACGGCGACGTCAGACTGGGGGGCATCCCGACATGGCGGCAGCCTGGGCTGCGTCGCCGGTGGTGACAACCCTCGGATTGTCGCAAAAATCGGCCGCCAGGCCAATCTCCCGGCCGGCGGCATGGGGCGCGACACCGCCGATTCACGCCCCGTGGACGTCGGCCGGCAGGGGCTGAGGCAGCCACGACAGCCCCGGCACCTGGCTGGGCAGGCCCCAGGCCGTGTCGTACTGCGGCCCCAGAAAGTACAGGCCGTCGGGCGAGAACGTCGGCGCGGCCACCTTGCGGTCGCGGGCTTCGAGCACCCGCTGCACCCACGACACCGGCTGGGTGCCGGTGCCCACCGCGATCAGGCAGCCCATGATGTTGCGGATCATGTGATGAAGAAACGCCTGCCCCTCGAAATCGAAGCGCCAGTAACGGTGCGGCACGTCGCTGTCCCGCGGGGGCACGAAGGGGGTGGCGGGCCGGCATGGCGCAATGCGAATCTCGCGCAGGCGCTTGACCGGCGTCGGCGACTGACACTGCGACGATCGGAAGGAGCTGAAGTCGTGCTCGCCGATCAGCAGGGCCGCGGCCTCGCGCATGGCCTGCAGGTCCAGGGGCCGGAACACCCATCCCACCTGTCCCGCCTCGATGGCCGGCTTGATGGGGGACTCGAGCAGGATGTAGGCATAGCGGCGCCCGATGGCGCTGTTGCGGGCGTGAAAGGTGTCAGGCACCTCGGCCGCCCACTGCACGGCGATGTCCGGCGGCAGAAAGGTGTTCGTGCCCCGCACCCAGGAGAACGGTGCGCGGGACAGAGGGGTGTCGAGGTGCACCACCTGGTTGATGCCGTGCACCCCGGTGTCGGTACGCCCGGCACACACGGTCTTCAC
>JAJUHM010000223.1 GCA_029279925.1 Aquabacterium olei | reverse complement strand
ACCCAGCACTCGAAGGGCGACTACAACATCTTCGAAGGGCGCACGGTGACGGGCATCCCGACCCACACGCTGAGCGGCGGCCGGCTGGTGTACGTGCAGGGTGACCTGCGCGCCGAGCCCGGTCAGGGCCGTTACGTCAAGCGCCCGCCGTTCGGGCCGGTGTTCGACGCGCTGTCGCGCAAGGCGGCGCTGCAGGCGCCCACCGCGGTGGCGCGCAGCGCCTGAACCGAATGCATTGAAAGGACACCCCATGAGCACCCTCACCACCGAGGCGCGCGACGTGCGCGCCCTGCGCGTCAACGGCACCCGCTTGTGGGACGCGCTGATGACGCTGGCGCAGATCGGCGGCACCGCCAAGGGCGGCGTCTGTCGGCTGGCCCTCACCGACCTGGACCGCCAGGGCCGAGACCTGGTGGTCGGCTGGGCCCGCGAGGCTGGCATGAGCGTCACGGTCGACCAGATCGGCAACGTCTTCATGCGCCGCCCCGGGCGCAACAATGCGCTGCCACCCATCATGACGGGCAGCCACATCGACACACAGCCCACGGGCGGCAAGTTCGATGGCAACTATGGCGTGCTGGCCGGGCTGGAGGTGGTGCGCACGCTGAACGACGCCGGCATCGAAACCGAGGCCCCGATCGAGGTGGCGTTCTGGACCAACGAGGAGGGCTCGCGCTTCGTGCCGGTGATGATGGGATCGGGCGTGTTCGCCAAGGCCTTTTCGCTGGAACACGCCTATGCCGCGAAGGATGTCGACGGCCTCACGGTGAAGGACGAGTTGCAGCGCATCGGCTACGTCGGCGACGAAGTGCCGGGGCAGCATCCGGTGGGCGCCTACTTCGAGGCCCACATCGAGCAGGGGCCGGTGCTGGAGGACCACGGCATCACCATCGGCGTGGTGGAGGCGGTGCTGGGCATTCGCTGGTATGACTGCACGGTGACGGGCATGGAGGCGCATGCCGGCCCGACGCCCATGGGCCTGCGGCGCGATGCCTTGCAGGCGGCCACGCGGATCATGCAGGAGGTGGTGGCCGTGGCGATGCGCCACCAGCCCCACGGGCGTGGCACGGTGGGCATGGTGCAGGTGCACCCGAACAGCCGCAACGTGATCCCCGGGCGCGTGACGTTTTCGATGGACCTGCGCAACGTGAGCAACGAGCTGCTGGACCAGATGGACGCCGAGATCCGCGCCTACGCGGCCCGTGTGGCCGTCGAAACCGGCCTGCAGGTCGACATCCGGGAGGTCTCGCACTACCCGGCCGTGCCGTTCGAGGCGGGGTGCGTGCAGGCGGTGCGCGAGGCCGCCGCCCAGCTGGGCTACAGCAGCATGCCGTGTGTGTCCGGCGCGGGGCACGACGCCGTGTACGTGGCGCGCCTGGCGCCGGCCGGCATGGTGTTCGTGCCGTGCAAGGACGGCATCAGCCACAACGAGATCGAGGACGCCGACCCGGCCCACCTGGAGGCGGGCTGCAACGTGCTGATGCACGCGATGCTGGACCGGGCGGGCGTGGTCGGCTGACGACCGCACCCTCTGTCACTGGCGGGCGGCCACCGTGGGCGACGGCGTGGCGGGCTGTGCCGCGCGGGGCGTCTCGGTCTTCTCGGGCGATGCGACAGCCTGCCGGGCCGGTTGACGCACCGAGAGCGTGGCGCTCGAGCCGCCCATGACTTCATTGGCATAGTCCAGCTCACCCGCGGCGCGTGCTCGCTGGTATTCGGCCTGAACCTGTTCCCGCGTGACGGGCTTGCCGGTGTCGGCGTGGGCCAAGCCGGTGAAGGTGGTGACGGTGGCGACGAGGGCGGTGCAGACGAGGGTGCGCATGGCGGGCTCCTTGAAACAGTGGGCGATCACGCTGGATCGCATGGGTTCACTGTAGGGACGGGGCTGCCCGAGAAAAACCGGCGCGGCCGCAATGGATCATTGCGGATCTGGCAACGTTCCAGCCGGGCTGATAGGCTGCGCTCCTGATGAAGGAGGTGCCATGGATCGCTTGCTGAGCATGCAGGTCTTCTGCCGTGTGGTGGAACGCCAGGGTTTTGCCGCGGCGGCCCGCGATCTCGACCTGTCACCCTCGGTGGTGACGCGCCTGGTGGCGGACCTGGAAGGCCACCTGGGCGTGAGGCTGCTGAACCGCAGCACGCGCCGACTGGCCTTGACCGAAGCCGGTGAGCGGTATCACGAGCAGGCCCGGGCCATCCTGACGCAGGTGACCGACGCCGAGGCATCGGCCCGTGACACGGCGGGCGCGCTGCGCGGGCACCTCAAGGTGCTGACCTCGCCCGCCTTTGCCACGCACGAACTGGCGCGGCACCTTCCCGCCTTCCGGCGACAGCACCCGGCGCTGACGATTTCCTTGTCTGCGCCCGGCATGGTCGAAACCCTCGATGAAGCGCATGACCTGAGCCTGATCACCGCGTTCGACGAGCCGCAGACGGGCTTGTTCGTGGCCCGGCAGCTGGCGTGCTCGTACGGCGTCCTGTGCGCGTCGCCGGCCTACCTGAGCGCGCGCGGACACCCGCTGGTGCCGGACGACCTCCGGACACACGACATCATGTCGCCCAGCGCCATGAGTGAGCTGACCCTGCACCCACGGGGCGACCCTCCGGACGCGTCCGCACGCGACAGCGTCACGCTGCCGCTGCAGGCGGCCCCGCTGATCACGCGCCACATCGACACCGTGCGGGCTGCGGCCGTGGCCGGCCTGGGCCTGGCCGTGCTGCCCAGCTATGTGGCCGCGGACGGCCTGCGGCGCGGCGAGCTGGTCTGGCTGCTGCCGGCCTGGTATGTGGCCCGATTGGTGATCTATGCCGCCATGCCGACCCGGCGGCTCGTGCCCGCCAAGACGCGGGCCTTCATGGACTTCATGCGCTCGTTGTACGGCGACGGCACCTCGGACCCCTGGCTTGCCGAGCGCGAGGCCGGCGTGGTGCCGAGCGCGATCAGGCGGCCAGCCCGCACCCGCGCAGGATGAGGTTCACCACGTGCTCGGTGGCGGCAGCATGGTCGCGGGCCGTGAGCCGCTCCTTGCCCAGCACCGCGCGGATCTGCACGTCGAAGTCGGCGTAGGTCTGGGTGGTGGCCCAGATCGAGAAGAAGAGGTGGACGCTGTCGACGCAGGCCATGCTGCCGGCGGCCATCCAGCCATCGACCACGGCCGCCTTGTCCAGCACCTGCTGACGCAGGTCGGTGCGCAGCAGGTCGAGCACCACGGGCGCGCCGTGCAGCAACTCGTTGGCGAAGACGCGCGAGGCATCCGGTCGCTCGGCAGCCAGGGCCATCTTGCGGCGGATGTATTCGCTCAGGGCCGCCCGCGGGTCGGCCTCGGGGGTGACGCAGGTCAGCGGCGCCAGCCAGTCGTGCAGCACGGCATCTAGCACGGCGCGGTACAGCTCGCGCTTGTTGCCGAAGTAGTAGTGCAGGTTGGCCTTGGGCAGGCCGGCTTCTTCGGCGATGTCGGCCATCGTCGCGCCCTCGAAGCCCGCGCGGGCGAACACCCGCTCGGCGGCGCGGAGGATGGTCGACTCGTTGGCCTGACGGATCTGCTTCTTGCTGGAGGGGCCGCTGCTGCTCATGCCGTCATTTTGCGGCTTGCTCCCACACCAAGTGGGTCATGGCGGCCTTGCCCGGGTCCTTCTTGATGACGGGATCGCTGCCGCCGGCCATCAGCACCTTGATCGTGCGCTCGTAGGCGGCCGGGTCCAGGTAGCCGATCTTGGGCGTGTTGGCGTTGCTGATCAGCTTGGCCACGTTCTCCATCTGGCGCTTCTGCACGGCCAGGCTCGCGCTGCCGGAGGTGTCGTTGGCCACCACGATCTTCGCGGCCTCTTCGGGGTTCTTCACCGCGTCGTTCCAGCCCTTGAAGCTGGCCTTCAGGAACTTGGCCATCTTGGCCACGAAGGCCTTGTCACGCAGGTTGGGCGCCAGCACGTACAGGCCGTCTTCCAGCGAGGCCACGCCCTGGTCCTGGTAGAAGAAGGTGACCAGGTCGGACTCCTTCACGCCAGCATCGACCACCTGCCAGTACTCGTTGTAGATCATGGTCGAGATGCAGGCAGCCTGGTTCTGCAGCAGCGGGTCGACGTTGAAGCCCTGCTTGAGGATGGTGATGTCCTTGCCGGGCTTCAGGTTCAGCTTGCCCATCCAGCTCAGGAAGGGGTACTCGTTGCCGCCATACCAGACGCCGAGCGTCTTGCCCTTCAGGTCTTTTGGCGTGCTCACGCCGCTGGCCTTCTTGCAGGTCAGCATCAGGCCCGACTTGTCGAAGACCTGCGCGATGTTGACCAGCGGCACGCCCGCTTCGCGCGCAGCCAGCGCATCCGGCATCCAGTTCACGATGACGTCGGCCGACTTGCCGGCCAGCACCTGCACGGGTGACACGTCGGTGCCGCCCGGCTTGATGGTGACGTCGAGCCCCGCGTCCTTGTAATAGCCCTTGGCCTGGGCAACGTAGTAGCCGGCGAACTGGGCCTGGGGCACCCACTTCAACTGCAGCGTGACCTTTTCAGCGGCCTGCGCGCCCAGGCTGAGCGCCGCAGCGGCCGACAGCAAGGCCAGGCGGATCGTGGAAGACAGCGAACGGTTCATCGAAAGGCTCCTGTGGGATGAGAAGGGAGACACGTGGGGAAGACGAACGGGTTCAGGCTGCGGCGCGGATGGCCGGATGCCAGAAGTTGACGCGGCGCTCGAGCCGGCCCAGCAGCGCATAGGCCAGCATGCCGACCGCACTGGCGACCACGATGGTGGCCCACACCAGCGGCATGTTCATGCGCGAGGCCTCGGTCGAGATGCGAAAGCCCAGGCCTACCGTGGGCGAGCCGAAGAACTCGGCGACGATGGCGCCGATCAGGGCCAGCGTGGCATTGACCTTCAGCGCGTTGAAGATGAAGGGCAGGGCCACCGGCAGGCGCAGGTCGAGCAGCGTGCGACGGTCGCTCGCGGCGTAGGAGAACATCAGCTCGCGCTCGAGCTTGCCGGCCGCCCCCAGCCCGGCCAGCGTGCTGATCAGCGCGGGAAAGAAGGTCATCAGCACGACCACGGCCGCCTTGGAGGGCCAGTCGAAGCCGAACCACATCACGGCAATGGGCGCCACGCCCACCAGTGGCACCGTGCTGGTCAGCGAGGCCACCGGCAGCAGGCCCCGTTGCAGAAAGGGCAGCCGGTCGATCGCAATGCCGACGGCCACACCCAGCCCGCATCCGAGCGCATAGCCGATCAGCACGGCCTTGCCGACGGTTTGCACCAGGTCGTCGCGCAGTGTGGCCGCGTGTGTCCACAGCGCCACCGCGACCGACGACGGCGGCGGCAGCAGCACGCGGGGCACAGCAAAGGCGGTGGTCAGCAGTTCCCAGAACAGCAGCACCCACAGGCCGAACAGCAGGGCGCTGGCGGCATCCAGCCCGCGGGGCAGCGGCAGGGCCGACACACGGGCCACGGTGACGAGGGCCAGCAGCGCGACCGCGCCGGTGCACAGCCAGAAGCCGCTGCCGACCGCGCCTTGCTCTTCGGTGGGCGTCAGCGCGATCAGGCCGCCAAGGGCCGCCAGCGTCAGCAGCGTGAGCGCCAGCGTGGCGGCGCGGCCTGGCGTGGCCCGCAAGGCAAGCATGGCTGCCACGCCGGTGGCCAGCCCGGTGCCCCACGACACCCAGCCGGGGGCCACCGTCTGCACGGCCCACCAGGCCAGGGGGGTTCAAAGGACGAGATTGTTT
>JAJUHM010000222.1 GCA_029279925.1 Aquabacterium olei | reverse complement strand
GACCTGATCCGCTGGAACCGGCCCCAAGGCTGGTTGCTGTGCCTGTGGCCCGTGCTGGCCGCGCTGTGGCTGGCTGCGGGGGGGCTCCCACCCGTTCACCTGCTGTTGATCTTCACGCTGGGTACGGTGCTCATGCGCAGCGCGGGCTGTGCCGTCAACGACATCGCCGACCGCGAGTTCGATCGCCACGTCAAGCGCACCGCGCAGCGGCCCATCACCAGCGGCCGGCTGTCGGTTCGCGAGGCGACCGCGGTGGGCGTGGTGCTCGCGCTGGTGTCCTTCGTGCTGGTGCTGTTCACCAACCGGCTGACGATCGCCTTGTCCTTTGGCGCTCTCGGCGTGGCCATCCTGTACCCGTTCACCAAGCGGTTCTTCGCGATGCCGCAAGCCGTGCTCGGCATCGCGTTCAGCTTCGGCATCCCGATGGCGTATGCGGCCGTTCAGGGGCAGGTGCCCGCGCAGGCATGGTGGCTGGTGGCGGGCAACATCGCGTGGGTGCTGGCCTACGACACCGAGTACGCCATGGTCGACCGCGATGACGACCTGCGCATCGGCATGCGGACCTCGGCCATCACCCTCGGCCGGTTCGATGTGATCGGCATCGCGCTCTTCTACGCCCTGTGCATCGGCTGCTGGTGGTGGGTCGGGCAGGACGCCGGCCGCGGCGTGGTCTACCAGGTGGGGTTGTTGGTGGCTGCCGCCCAGGCCGTCTGGCACGTCGGCCTGATCCGGCATCGCCAGCGCGAGGACTGCTTCCGTGCCTTCCGAGCCAACCACTGGCTCGGCATGACCGTGTGGGTCGGCACGGTGCTGGATTTCGCCCTGGCCTGACCGGGCAGGGCGCAGCGCCCCGCCGACCGCGCTGGGTTCAGCGCCCGAACTCGTCGCCCAGTTCGCCGGCCCGGCGCTGGGCCGCGCGCATGGCCTCGATGAAGGCCGCCTTCACGCCAGCCTGTTCCAGGTGGCTCAGGGCGGCATACGTGGTGCCGCCCTTGGAGGTCACGCGCTCGCGCAGCGTGGCCGGGCTGTCCGGGGACTGGCTGGCCAGTGCGGTGGCGCCGGCAAACGTGGCCTGGGCCAGCTGGCGGCCCTGCTCGGCGCTCAGGCCCATGTCCTGAGCGGCCTGCATCATCGCCTCGATGAAATAGAACACGTAGGCGGGGCCCGAGCCCGACAGCGCGGTCACGGCGTCCAGGTCGGCTTCTCGGTCCACCCACAGCCACGGGCCGGTGGGCTCGACCATGGCCTGCACCGCTGCCCGCTCGTCGGCGCTCACCTCGGGGCGTGCATACAGGCCGGTCATGCCCTGGCCCACCAGGGCCGGCGTGTTCGGCATGGCCCGCACGATGCGCGGGGTGCCCAGCAGGCGCGCCATGTCGTCGGTGCGCAGGCCGGCCATCACGCTGTAGTGCAGGGCCTGGCTGGTCAGCGGGGCGTAGGTCGCCGCCGCTTCCTTGAACTGCTGGGGCTTGACCGCCCAGACCACCGTGGTGGCCGTGCGCAGGGCCTCGCCGGCACCGGCGGCCGTCTGCACGCCCAGCGTGTCCTGCAGGCGCTGGCGCTGTTCGGCCACCGGGTCGATCACGAGGATGCTGTGGGCGGGACGGCCCTGGCGCAGCAGGCCGCCGATGATGGCGGTGGCCATGTTGCCGCCGCCGATGAAAGCGATGTCGATGGAAGGGGTGCTCATGCCGTCATCATGCCGCATCCCGCGGGCGCGCACGGGATGTCGGATCGCCCGGCGCCGTGGCCTTGTCCAGCAGGCGCAGCAGCCGGTCGGCCTGCAAGGGCTTGTGCAGCAAGTGAACCTTGGCGCCACGCGCTTCGTCGGCCAACCCGGGCGTGGCCTCGCCCGTCAGCAGAAAGGCGGGCAGGTCTTCCCCGAACTCGTAGCGCAACTGCTGGATGGCCTGAAGCCCGTTGATCGACAGACCCAGGCGGTGGTCGCTGATGAGCGCGGCCGGCATGGCGCCGTCGGGCATCTGCCCGACCTGCTGCAGGGCGACCAGGGCCGCCACGGCCCCCTCCGGCGTCGATGCCGCGGCGGTCAGCCACCCGTGCTGGTTCAGCAGCACGGCGGTGCCTTCGCGCACCTCGGGGTCATCCTCGATCAGCAGCAGCACCCCCGGCGCGTGCGTGGGGGATGCGGGGCGCCGGGAGCGGGGCTGCTGCTGTGGCGGCGCCTGACGTGCCTCGGTGGCGCCCCGCCCGGCGGGCGTCGGCCGGGGCAGTGTGCCGGACGCCGGTACCAGGCTGGGCAGCCGAACGCTGAAGCACGAGCCGCGGCCAGGCCGGGAGCGCAGGCTCACCGGGGTGGGGCCCAGCAGACTGAGTCGCCGTACCACCGCCAGCCCCAGCCCCAGCCCCTCGCTGCTGCGCCGGCCGTCGTTGTGCGCCTGAAAGTAGTCCTCGAAGATGCGATGGCGGTGGGTGCGGTCCACGCCCATGCCACTGTCCCACACCTGGCAGACCACCCAGGGCCCCCGGGTGCGCGCCCGCAGGCGCACCCCGCCGGTGTCGGTGTAGCGCACCGCGTTGTTCAGCAGGTTGCGCAGGATGCGCTCCAGCACGTGCGGGTCGGCCTGGGCCCACGCCTCGGTCTCGTCCAGTTGCCAGCGCAGGCCCTTGTGGGCGCACAGCACAGCGAACTCGCTGTCCAGGCGTCGCCACAGATCGCCGAGGGCACAGGCCTTGGGGTGGTAGTCGATGCGCTGCGCATCGATGCGCGCCACATCGAACATCCGCTCGAACATCATGCTGAGCGAGCCCAGTGCGGTCTGCATCTTGTCGAGCAGGCCATGGCCTTCGGCCGCCTGCAGGTGCGGCCGCAGGGCGCTGCTGAGCAGCATCAGCACGTGCAGCGGCTGGCGCAGGTCGTGGCTGACCGAAGCGAAGAACTCGCCCTTCTGCCGGTCGGCGATCTCGGCCCGGGCCTTGGCGCGGGTCACGTTGTTGACCTCCTCGCGCAGTTGCAGCACGAGGTCGGCGTTCTCGTTGCGCAGCAGCAGGCCCTCGCGCAGGCGGCGACTGATGTGGCGCGTCACCACCATGCTGGTCCCCATCGAGGCGCCCATGACCAGCGCCAGGTAGGACGAGGCCGGCTGACCGTCGATCAGCAGTTGCGTCATGGCCAGCAGCAGCAGCGGCGCGCTACCGGCAAGGGCGACGCCCCAGTCGTGCACGCTGACCAGCATCACGGTGTAGGCATAGACCAGCGCAGCCGCCACGAGGGCCAGCTTCCAGTCTGCGTCGGCCACTGCCAGCAGGGCCACGGCCAGCGCACCCCACAGCGTGCCCTGCATCAGGTGCCAGCCCAGCAGGGCCCGCCTCCAGCGCCGGTAGCCGGACGCAGTGATGCCGAAGCGGCGGAAGTGCCGTGCCATGCCGGTCACCGCGATCCACAGCGCCGTCAGGCCTGCGGTCGGAACCAGCCATTGCCAGGCGGCCAGCGGCCAGTCCCGGATCAGCCAGAGCAGCACCATCAGCGAGAGGGCCTGCCCGAAGATGGCGTTCGGCGACGTGCGCCAGTTGTCCTGCAGCATCTGCAGGTCGATGCGCGCCTGCATGGGACTGATGCCCCGCATGGCGCGGCCTGTCTCGCTCACGCCAGACTTTCGGGCCGCCCTTCGAGGCCGCTGCCGGTCGGCGGCGTCGCGGCCGGCTCGTCACGCGGCCAGGACGGCACGCCGGGTTGCCCCTGGCGCGAGCACATCAAGACCAGCTGCGTGCGGCTGTGCACCCCGTAGGCCCGGAAGATGGCACTGACATGCAGCTTCACGGTTTCGGCGCTGATGCCCAGCGCGTCGGCGATGGCCTGGTTGGTGCAACCCTTGAGCAGCCAGGTCAGCACGTCCTTCTGGCGCGGGGTCAGGCGCACGCGGTCGGCGGCCGGCTCGTCCGGCTCCGGCCACACGGTGTCGGATGGCGACAACAGCTCGGACGGGAAATGCAACCGGCCCTCGACCAGAGCACGCAGCGCGGCCGTGAAGCCTTCGATCTCGGCCAGCTTGGGGATGAAGCACGACGCGCCGTGGTGGATGCACTCGAGGGCCACCTGCACGTCGTTCTGCCCGGTGATGATGCCGATGCGCTGGGTTGGGGCCGCCTGGCGCACCGCCTGCAGCGTCGCCGTGCCGCGGCTGTCCGGCAGGCCCAGATCCAGCAGCACGACGTCGATCGGGTCGGCGTCCGGGTCGCGGGCGAGGCGCTCCAGCGTGGTCTGCAAGGAATTGGCTTGCGAAAAGCGTGCCCTCGGCTCGAGGGCACGGATGGCCTGCATCATGCCTTCGCGGATCAGGCTGTGGTCATCGACCAGCAGATAGTGGGGCGAGCGCGGAACGTCCATACCGTCAACTTCAGGAATACGGCATGGTAACGGTCCCTCAGCGGTGACCGAATAGGGCCGTGCCCACCCTGACCAGGGTGGATCCCTCGCCGATCGCCGCTTCCAGGTCGCCGCTCATTCCCATGGACAACGTGTCCACGGGTAGACCCTGATTCCGCAGCGCCTCGAACACGCTTCGCACCCGAGCCAGTTCCGCATGCTGAACGGCCGGGTCCGGGCTGGGCGCGGGCAGGGCCATGACCCCCCGCAGTTGCAGGCGGGGCAGGGCGGCCACGGCCTGGGCCAGCGCCAGCGCCTCGGCGGGCGCCGTGCCGCTCTTGCTGTCTTCGCCGCTGGTGTTGACCTGAATGCACACCTGCAGCGGCGGCAGGTGGTCGGGGCGCTGTTCGGACAGGCGCTGGGCGATCTTGAGCCGATCGACCGTGTGCACCCAATCGAAGTGCTCGGCCACCACGCGCGTCTTGTTGCTCTGCAACGGGCCGATCATGTGCCACTCGATCAGGCTGCGCAGCTCGGCCAGTTCGGTGATCTTGGCCACGGCTTCCTGAACGTAGTTTTCGCCAAATCGTCGCTGCCCGGCGTCAAATGCTTCTCGCACCGTTACAGCTGGAAACGTCTTGCTGACGGCCAGCAAGGTGACACTCTCAGGTGGGCGCCCAGCGTGGGAACAGGCCTGTTGTATCCGGTTTCTCACGCTTTGCAGGTTGTTTGCGATCGTCGACATAATGGATCTGTAACGAAAAGCCAGGTCCACATCATCCATGGATATCACCCAGCTCCTTGCGTTTTCCGTCAAGAACAAGGCATCCGATCTTCACCTGTCGGCGGGGCTGCCCCCCATGATCCGGGTCCATGGCGATGTGCGCCGCATCAACGTCGATGCGCTGGACCACAAGCAGGTCCACGACATGGTGTACGACATCATGAACGACGCCCAGCGCAAGGCCTACGAGGAAACGCTCGAGTGCGACTTCTCCTTCGAGATCCAGGGCCTGGCGCGCTTCCGGGTCAACGCGTTCAACCAGAACCGGGGCGCCGGTGCCGTGTTCCGGACGATTCCGTCCAAGATCCTGACGCTCGAGCAGCTCAACGCCCCCAAGGTGTTTGCCGATCTGGCGCTCAAGCCCCGCGGCCTGGTGCTCGTCACGGGCCCGACCGGCTCGGGCAAGTCGACCACGCTGGCGGCCATGATCAACCACCTCAACGAGACCGAGTACGGCCACATCCTCACGGTCGAAGATCCGATCGAATTCGTGCACGACTCCAAGAAGTGCCTGATCAACCAGCGCGAGGTCGGGCCGCACACCATGAGCTTCTCGAACGCCCTGCGTTCGGCCTTGCGTGAAGACCCGGACGCCATCCTCGTGGGTGAAATGCG
>JAJUHM010000221.1 GCA_029279925.1 Aquabacterium olei | reverse complement strand
CGCATCCAGCAGGAACTTGGTGAAGTTCCACTTGATGCCCTCGCTGCCGAGCAGTCCGGGTGCCTGCTGCTTGAGCGCCTGGAACAGAGGATGCGCGCCCGGCCCATTGACCTCGACCTTGGCGAACATCGGAAAGGTCACGTCGTAATTCAGGCTGCAGAAAGACTTGATCTCGGCCTCGTCACCGGGCTCCTGGTGTCCGAACTGGTCGCACGGAAAGCCCAGCACCGCCAGGCCCTTGTCGCGGTTGGCGCGGTACAGCGCCTCCAGTCCCTTGTACTGTGGCGTGAAACCGCACTTGCTGGCCACGTTGACGATGAGCGTGGCTTTGCCGAGGAAGTGGCTCAGCGGGTGCTGCGCGCCATCGATGGTGGTGACGTTGATGTCGCCGAGTCCGGCCATGGGGGCTCCTTGCGGGGGTGCAACAACAGTGCCCGGATGGTAACCGAGCGCATCACCCCTTCAGCGCGCGGGGCTTAGCCTTCGCCGACACACCGTCGCCGCGCGTCGGCCGCGGCCAGCGGCAGCAGGTGGCGAGGCTCGTTGAGCAGGTGCATGCGCTGGCCTTCGTCCAGCACCTGAGGCCCCTGTTCCAGGGCCTGGTCCACCCACCCGCGCCGGGCGACTCCGCGTGCACCGCTCGTCTTGCTGCGCGCGGACAGGCTCACAACCTGAGCCAGCAGAGCGGGGTCGCGCAGAAGGTCCAGCCAGCGCGGCATGGGCCAGGGCCCCGCCGCCAGCGACCAAGCCCTGTTCAGCACAGCCGGCGCCCAGCGCTCTTCCGGCGTCACCAGCCAGCCGGCTTCCCGCAGCCGCTGCCCGGCGTCGACGCGGCTCGTCCAGACCGCCAACGGTGCGGCCAGCATCAGCGGCACCACCAGCGGCAGCACGAGTGGCAGCGAGGACGGCGCCCACAGCGCGAGCGCGGCCGTCACGCACAGACCGGCCAGCGCGCCCGGCCAGAACACCTGCCAGGCGAGGCGATGGGACAGGGCCTGCGCATCGCGCGGCGGCGAGCGCCACTCGAGCGCCCAGCCGGTCAGGGCTGCCACCACAAAGCCGGTGTGCGCCACCATGCGTATCGGGGCATACAGCGCCGACAGCAGCATCTCCAGCGCCACGCCCTTGGCCAGAACGGCGCCTCCGCCCAGTCGGCGGCGCTCATCGGAGCCGGCCGCTGCCCAGGCACCGAGCATGCGCGGCAGCAGCAGCATGGCAACCATCCCGCCCCACAGCAAGCGGGCACACCACGCCGCACCGTCGTTCACCGCGGAACCGGGCACCCCGAGGTTCAACCACAAGCCCAACAGCACGAAGCCCAGCCACAGTGGCGCCGACAGGTAGGCCATCGCCCCGGTCAGCAACATCACCCGGTGGGCCGGATGCAGCCCCGGCTCGGCGACGAGCCGCAGGTTCTGCAGGTTGCCCTGGCACCAGCGGCGATCCCGTCGCAACTCCTCGATGAGGTTGGGTGGCACCTGCTCATGGCTACCGCTGATGTCCGACACCATCCAGACCTGGAAGCCGGCCCGCCGCATCAGCGCCGCCTCGACAAAGTCATGGGACAGGATGTCGCCCGACAGACCGCCCCGACCGGGCAGCGGCGCCAGCGCACAGTGCTGCATGAAGGGGGCCACACGCAGGATGGCGTTGTGCCCCCAGTAATGGGCATCGCCCAGCTGCCAGTGCTGCATGCCCAGCGTGAACAGGCGACCGGTGATGCGCGCCGCGAACTGCTGCGCACGCGCGTGCACGGTGTGCAGACCGCAGGGCTGCGGGGCGGTCTGGATGATGCCGGCATCCGGATGGGCCTCCATCAGCCGCACCAGCGTGACCAGGGCGTCGCCGCTCATGACGCTGTCGGCATCCAGCACCACCATGTAGCGGTAGCGACGGCCCCAGCGTCGGCAGAAATCGGCCACGTTGCCCGCCTTGCGATGGGTGCGGCGCTGACGCCAGCGGTAGTACAGCCGCGATGCGAGCGCGGGGTCGGTGCGGGCCACGGCCTGTCGCCAGGCCGAGAACGAGGCCAGCTCGGCCACCCGCACGTCCGGGTCGCTGCTGTCCGAGAGCACGTACACGTCGAACAGCCCGGCTTCCGGCCGGGAGGCCAGCGATTCGGCCACGGCCTGCAGGCCGGCAAAGACCGATGCCACGGACTCGTGCCGGATGGGCATGATCAGGGCCGTGCGGGCATGCACGTCGATGGGCTCGGCCGAGCGCGACGACAACGACGCCGCACGCAGGGCATGGCGATCACCGTGGCGCAGTGCATGCAAGCCCATCAGCGCCGTGACAAAGCCGGCCATGATCCAGGCGAACAGCAGCGCGAACATCAGCACGTAGACCGTGCTGGCCAGCGGGGCGGCTTCGAACGGTTGGGCCGGCAGGATGAGCAAGGTGGCCAGTGCGGAGCCCAACGCCACGGATTGCAGCAGCAGGGTGCGGCGCTCGGTGGCCGCCTGCTCCCAGGGCTGCGGTGCCTGCCAGGGCAGGTCGGTGGAGGCAAAGGGCGCGCGCCACGAGCCGACCACCGGCCAGGCCAGCCGGCCTTCGCTGGTGCCTGGCCACCATGCCACGGCCCCGGTGCGGTCCGACAGCCACTGTGTCAGCTGCGGCACGATGCCGCGCCACGGGCGCGCCGGCATGCTGGCGCGTTGCGGTGTGGGCGCTGCGCCCTGAGGGGAGGATGTCGGGTTCATGGTGTCGGCAACTGCATGGTCCAGGTTTCAGTCAGCGCATCCCCGCCACGGCGCAGGAAGGCGCGCAATTCGACCGGCTGGGTGGGGTGAACACGGCGCACACGCAGCGTCATCCGCCACGTGCCGCCGGGCTCGTTGCGGAAGACGTGCTGCTCCAGCAGCGCCCCGCCAGGTCCCACGGTGGCCACCGCCTCGAGGCGGGCGTCGGCAGGCAGGGCATCGAGCACCGGCCCGTCGAAATCGACCACATACTGGGCCTCCCCCGGCGGCAAAGGCGCCCAACCACGCCCCATGCGGGTCTGCACCGCCCAGCCCCCCGGTGGCCGATGCTCGCGTTCGGCTTCCCAATGCAGGCGGTAGCGCCATTCCATCGGCTCACCCACTTTGGGCATGCCCTGCGGCACCCAGTACGCCACGATGTTGTCGTGCGTCTCGTCCGGTGCCGGAAGCTGGACGAGTTCCACCCGGCCGGCGCCCCAGTCGCCCACGGGCTCGACCCACACGCTGGGGCGACGTTCATAGCGCGCTTCCGGGTCCTCGTAACTGGCATGGCGGCGGTCACGCTGCATCAGCCCGAAGCCGTGCACCCGGCCGGCCTGAAAGCCGTTGACCTGCACCGTGTTCGGGCGGTGCAGCGGGCGCCACAGCCACTCGCCGGGCCGCCCTTCTCGCGTGGCCAGCGCCACCTGCAGGCCATCGGAGTCGTGCACTTCCGGCCGGTAGTCTTCCGGATGTGGCTGGTTCTCGCCGGAGACAAACATGCTGGTCAGCGGCGCCACGCCGAGTGTCGCCACGGGCTTGCGCAGGAACACCCGCATGCGCACGTCCACCGTCGTCGTCACGCCAGGCCGGATGTCGAAGCGGTAAGCGCCCGTCACCCGCGGCGAGTCGAGCAGGGCGTAGGCCGTGAGCACGGCCTCGCCCTTGGTCGGGCGCTGAACCCAGAAGCGCGTGAAACGCGGGAACTCCTCGCCCTGCCCGCCGACGGTGTCCACCGCCAGCCCCCGTGCCGACAGGCCGTACTGCTGGCCTTTGCCGACGGCGCGGAAATAGCTGGCCCCCAGGAAGGCAATCACCTCGTCCTTGTAGTCGGGCCGGTTCAGCACGTGGTGCGCACGCCATCCGGCAAACCCGATGTCACCCCATTCGCGGGACGGCAACCGGTTGCGACCGAAGTCGAACAAATCCGCCTTGTACACAATGGGCTGCACCTTGCTGGGCGTGATCTCCTCGATGCCGACTGCCGACTGGTGATAGCCGCCGAGGTGGAAGAACATCAACTCGAACGGCAGGCCCTCGCTGCGCCAGTGGGCCTGCGCGGGCCTGAAGCGGATGTCCCGGGTCTGGTCGTAATCGAGCTCACGCAGGGCGGGGGGCAAGGGGGCCGCTTTCGGCTCTTCATAGGGCCGGCCGGCAGCCGCCTTGGCGAGGGCCGCCACGTCGTCGAAGCCCCAGATCGGGGTGCGTGCCTGCGCCTGGGCGGCCGGCTGGATGAATGCGGTCAAGGCCCCCACGGCGCACCACAGCGCAGGGCGGAGAGCAGGAAAACGTGAGAGAGAAGAGGAGTGTGTTGGCATCGCATCGGGCACCGCGGCAGAGGCCGCCTGCAACGCCCAGGCAAACGCCATGCCCGGCGCGCGGTGCGTGTTGAAGATGCCTGTGGGACGCCGGGCCGACGCGGAAAATTCCCGTTGGTGGCAAAGCGATGCAGGGCTTACAAGTCGACGCGAAAGCAGGGCCGGCACAGCCGAAGTGCCGTCGTGCCCGGGCGAAGCGAGGGGCGGCGTGCGGCGCAAGAGGGGTACGAGTGCTTTTGCGCAGCAGCGCTGTGTAGCAATCGGGTCTGGTGGCGCCTGTCTCAGGCACCCAATACAAGGCAGATCAGTGACTTAGATGAACCTTGGCGCGCCCGGCTGGGATCGAACCAGCAACCCCTGCCTTCGGAGGGCAGTACTCTATCCATTGAGCTACGGGCGCAGCGTTTTTGCATTCTAGCAGGTCGCTCGAGGCGCTTCCGGCAAGACTTGCGCTCCAACTATAATCCAACGTTGCCGTGAGCACGGGTACGTTCCCTGCACACGTTGACGCCCCATCAACCCTGCGCCATCGCCTGCACCCCCATGAGCCAGAATCAAGAAAACGGCCACGAAGGCCCCATCCAGACACCCCAGCAACTGATCGCGGCCGTGGTGGCGGCTTTCGTGGTGCCCGTGGCCATCATTGCCTTGCTGGTGAACTACGTGGCAGCAGGCCAGAAGGGCAGCTCCGGCAGCGATGCCCTGAGCGCGCAGGCCACATCCGAGCGCATCATGCCGGTCGGCACGGTCGAGATCAAACTGGCCTCGGCCAACACCGGCCCTCGCTCGGGTGAAGAGGTGTTCAAGGCCCAGTGCGCCAGCTGCCACGCCTCGGGCGCTCTGGGTGCACCGAAGTTCGCAGACGCGGGTGCCTGGGGTGGCCGCGTGGGCAAGGGCTATGACACGCTGCTCGGCCACGCGCTCAAGGGCTTCAACGCCATGCCGCCCCAAGGCGGCGGCGACTTCAGCGACTACGAGATCGGCCGCGCGCTGGTCTACATGGTCAACGGCAGTGGCGGCAAGATGGCCGAACCGGCTGCTCCGGCTGGCGCCGCCAGCGCCCCGGCAGCCCCCTGAGGCCGCTCAGGCGTCGCGTTCGCCCCACAGACAAACCGGCTCCCACGAGCCGGTTTTTTTGTGCCTGATCAAGAAACCTGCACAGGCGCCCGGGGCTGGAGGCAGTAGCCGTGGCGTGCCGGCAGGTCGGCAAAGCGGACTTCCGTCAGTTCGGGCCACGCGCCTGCCTCGATGGCGTCGGCGGCCGCATCCATGTCCAGCGACCGGACGATGCCCAGCCCCAGGGGCGTGGCCAGGAACAGGCGGCCGTGCTCGTCGGTCATGGCGGCCTCGACCGGACCGGCTGCTTCCCCGGTGTGGGTCTGCAGGCGGAAGCTGCCGTCCGCCTCACGCTGCACCCCCAGCACCAGGGGCGCGGCCTCCAGCGTGACGTACACCCGCTGCGGGCCGTTCTGGAAGTACCAGGCGCCCTGCTCGTCGTGCTCGT
>JAJUHM010000220.1 GCA_029279925.1 Aquabacterium olei | reverse complement strand
GGGGGTGGACCTGGGCTGCGACGAGGCCGCCCTCGACCCGCACGAGGACGAAGCCGATCTGGTCGTGATCGGCAACCCGCTGTTGTTGCGCGAGGCCCTGGTCAATGTGATCGACAACGCCATGCGCTATGCAGGGCGGGGCAGCGTCGTCACGGTTCGCAGCCGCCGACAAGGGCAGATGGCGGTCATCGAGGTGGACGACAACGGACCGGGGATCGCCCAGGCCGACCACGAACGCGTGTTCGAGCGCTTCGTGCGTGGCTCGAATGACGGCAGCGGTTGCGGCCTTGGCCTGCCCATCGTCCGGGAGATCGTGCAGCAGCACGGTGGACAGGTCACACTGACCAACCTGCACCCGCGTGGGTTGCGCGTGACGCTGACCTTGCCGATCCGGTAGGGGACGGGGTTCGTCGAACCTAGGGAAGACCCCGGGGTTCAAGGACTGTTAATTTATTAATAATTCATTAACGGTCTGTGAGGCGCTGACATGCCTGCCGGCCCGTTGAATCCCAACACACACACATCCCTCGTTGACGAGAAGGAGACAGCCCATGTCGAAGAAGATGATGTTCGCGCTGCGCGCGGGTGCCGTGGTCGCCGCCTCGATGGTGACCGCTCTGGCTGCGCAGGCGGGTGAAGTCGAAGTGCTGCACTGGTGGACCTCGGGCGGTGAAGCCAAGGCCGCCAAGGCGCTGCAGGCCACGCTGCAGGCCAAGGGCCACAGCTGGAAGGACTTCGCCGTGGCGGGCGGCGGCGGGGACTCGGCCATGACGGTGCTGAAGTCGCGCGTCGTGTCGGGCAACGCGCCGGCCGCAGCGCAGATCAAGGGACCTGCATTGCAGGAGTGGGCGCAGGAAGGCGTGCTGGCCGACATGTCGGATGTGGCCGCCACCAACCAGTGGGACAAGCTGCTTCCCCCGGTTGTGAGCAACATCATGAAGTACAAGGGCAAGTACGTGGCCGTGCCGGTCAACGTGCACCGCGTCAACTGGCTGTGGGCCAACCCGGAAGCCTTCAAGAAGGCCGGTGCCAAGGTGCCGACCAACTGGGACGAGTTCTTTGCTGCGGCTGAAAAGCTCAAGGCCGCCGGCATCATCCCCGTGGCCCACGGTGGCCAGAACTGGCAGGACTTCACCACCTTCGAAAGCGTGGCGCTGGGCGTCGGGGGCACCGAGTTCTACAAGAAGGCGCTGGTGCAGCTGGACCAGGCCACCCTCAAGAGCGAGACCATGACCAAGGTGCTCACCACGTTCAAGCGCGTGAAGAGCTACACCGACAAGAACGCGCCGGGCCGTGACTGGAACCTGGCCACGGCCATGGTGATCCGTGGTGAGGCCGGCATGCAGCTGATGGGCGACTGGGCCAAGGGCGAGTTCATCTCGGCCGGCAAGAAGCCGGGCGTCGACTTCATCTGCACGGCCGCCCCCGGCACTGCCAAGGCCTTCACCTTCAACATCGACTCGTTCGCGCTGTTCAAGCTGAAGAACGAGGCCAACGTGAAGGCCCAGAAAGACCTGGCCGCCGCCATCATGTCGCCCGAGTTCCAGGAGGTCTTCAACCTGAACAAGGGTTCGATCCCGGTGCGCCTGGGTCAGGACATGAGCAAGTTCGATGACTGCGGTAAGCGCGCTTTCAGTGACCTTGTAGATACGGCCAAGACCAACACCTTGGTGCCGTCGATTGCCCACGGCATGGCCGTCTCGTCGGCGGCCGAAGGCGCGATCAAGGACGCGGTTTCCAATTTCTGGAACAGCGACAAGATGACTGTGGCTCAGGCCATGGACAAGATCGCCGCCGCCGCACGCACCAAGTAAACCGAGCAAGCCGCATCACGCGATGCGAAGGGCAGGGCCGTCACGAGCGGCCCTGGCCCCTTGCCCCCATGCCGATGCTGTTCGCGCATGGGCGGCCCTTTCTTTTGCCTGTTCTTTCTGAAGGGATGTCGCTGACATGACCCGACCCGCCACCCCCATGATCCACAAGCCGCGCACACACTGGCTCCCCAAGCTGGTGCTGGCGCCGTCCTTTCTTGTCGCGATGCTGTTCATCTACGGTCTGATGATCTGGAACGGCTACCTCTCGGTGTCGGCCTCGCGCCTGCTGCCCAACTACGAGTTCGGGGGGCTGGCGCAGTACGAACTGCTGTTCGAGAGCGAGCGCTGGATGGTGGCGCTCAAGAACCTGTGGGTGTTCAGCGCGCTGTTCATCGGCTTCGGCATGGCCATCGGGCTGTTCCTGGCCATCCTGCTCGATCAGAAGATCCGCGCCGAAGGCTTTCTGCGCACCGTCTACCTCTACCCGATGGCGATCTCGTTCATCGTCACCGGCACGGCCTGGAAGTGGATCCTGAACCCGGGGCTGGGCATCGAGAACCTCATGCAGCAATGGGGCTTCGAGAACTTCACCTTCGGCTGGCTGGTCGACCCCGACTACGCCATCTACTGCGTGGTCATCGCCGGGGTGTGGCAGAGCGCCGGCTTCGTGATGGCGCTGTTCCTGGCCGGTCTGCGCGGCATCGACGACAGCATCATCAAGGCGGCCCAGGTCGATGGCGCCACCTTGCCGCGCATCTACTGGCGCATCATCGTGCCCAGCCTGCGCCCCGTCTTCTTCTCGACGCTGATGGTGCTGGCCCACCTGGCGATCAAGAGCTTCGACCTGGTGATGGCGCTGACCGCCGGCGGCCCGGGCTATGCGTCCGACGTGCCCGCCACCTTCATGTACGCGATGTCCTTCACCCGCGGCCAGATCGGCCTGGGGGCGGCCTCGGCCACCGTGATGCTGGCCACCGTCGCCGCCATCGTCGTGCCTTACCTGTATTCCGAACTGCGGGCCCGCCGCTGATTGCCCGCAGGAGTGCTCACCATGAACCGATTCCATCGATTCGCCATCTACACGCTGCTGGGCCTGTTCGCGCTGGTCTTCCTGGCGCCGATGTATGTCATGCTCGTCACGTCGCTCAAGGACATGGACGAGATCCGCAACGGCAACCTGCTGTCGCTGCCCGGCTCCATCAACCTCGACGCCTGGCTCAAGGCCTGGTCCACCGCCTGCACCGGCGCCGATTGCGGCGGCCTCAAGCCTTACTTCTGGAACTCGGTCGTGATGGTGGTGCCCGCGGTGCTGATCTCGACCGTGCTGGGCGCCATCAACGGCTACATCTTCAGCAAGTGGCGCTTCCGCGGCAGCGAAGTCATGTTCGCGCTGATGCTGTTTGGCGTCTTCATGCCGATGCAGGTGGTGTTGCTGCCCATGTCGCAGGTGCTGGGCTGGTTGGGCCTGTCCAGCTCGGTGTGGGGCCTGGTCATCGTGCACGTGATCGCCGGCCTGGCGTCGACCACGCTGTTCTTCCGCAACTACTACGTCGGGCTGCCCGATGAACTGATCAAGGCCGCGATGCTCGATGGTGCCGGCTTCTGGCGCATCTTCTTTCGGATCGTGTTGCCGCTGTCGACGCCCATCGTGGTCGTCGTGCTGATCTGGCAGTTCACCGCGATCTGGAACGACTTCCTCTACGGCGTGGTGTTCTCCGGTGCCGAGTCCAAGCCCATCACCGTGGGCCTGAACAACCTGGCCAACACCTCAAGCACGGTCAAGGAATACAACGTCGACATGGCGGCCGCCCTGATTGCCGCACTGCCCACGCTGTTCGTCTACGCCGTCGCCGGCAAGTACTTCGTGCGCGGCCTGACCGCTGGCGCCGTCAAGGGCTGATCCGGCCCGTTCCCCTCATCCGCTCGAATTCACACAAGAAGGACAAGCCCATGGGCGCTCTTTCCATCCGCAACGTTCGCAAGGCCTACGGTGGCCACGAGATCCTCAAGGGCATCGACATCGAGATCGAAGCCGGCGAATTCCTCATCCTGGTCGGCCCGTCGGGCTGCGGCAAATCCACGCTGCTGAGCATGATCGCCGGGCTGGACACGCCCACCTCCGGCAACATCCTGATCGGCGACCAGGACGTGACCTTCGCCCCGCCGAAGGACCGCGACATCGCCATGGTGTTCCAGAGCTACGCGCTGTATCCCAGCATGAACGTGGCTGAAAACATCGCCTTCGGCCTGGAGATGCGCAAGGTGCCCAAGGCCGAACGCGAGGCCGCAGTGGCCCGCGTGGCCAAGATGCTGCAGATCGAGCACCTGCTCAAGCGCAAGCCGGGCCAGCTGTCAGGCGGTCAGCGTCAGCGCGTGGCGATGGGCCGGGCGCTGGCCCGCAACCCCAAGCTCTTCCTGTTCGACGAGCCGCTGTCCAACCTCGACGCCAAGCTGCGCGTCGAGATGCGCGCCGAGATCAAGCTGCTGCACCAGCGCACCCGCACCACCACCGTCTACGTCACGCACGACCAGGTCGAGGCCATGACGCTGGGCGACCGCATTGCGGTGATGAAGGACGGTGTGCTGCAGCAGTTCGGCAGCCCGGACGACATCTACTCGCGTCCGGCCACCAAGTTCGTGGCCGAGTTCATCGGCTCGCCGGCCATGAACATGGTCAAGGCGCACCGCCCTGTGGGCACCGGTGGCCTGGTCGCTCACAGGGTGAGCCTGCCACTGAGCGAGGGGCAGGTTGCGGCCCTCGCCCAGCATCAGGGTGGCAGCGAGGTGACCTATGGCCTGCGCCCCGAGAGCCTGTCGATCGCGGCTCCAGAGGGCGCGCCCCTGCAGGGGTCGGTGACCATGCTGGAGCCCACCGGGCCGGAGACCTACGTGTTCCTGGACACGCCGATCGGCGCGCTGGTCTCGCGTGTTGCCGGCCCGCGCGCCAACCTGGTGGTCGGTCAGCAGGTCGGTCTGCGCTGGGATGCGGCCGAGGCCCACCTGTTCGACGACCAGACCGATCGCCGCATCGGCTGACCAGGCAGCCTGACCCGAGGTCAGTCCCGGTCGTCGGGCAGCCGGGTGGCGAGCACCTTGTCGATGCGCTTGCCGTCCATGTCGACGACCTCGAACCGCCAGTTGAGCCACTCGACTGAATCGGTGGTGTGAGGCAGGCGGCCCAGCAGCAGCATCACCATGCCCGCCAGGGTGTTGTAGCGGCCTCGGTCTTCGTCCGGAAGCGACTTCAGGCCCAGCCTGTCCTTGAGCTCCGGAACCGGGATCAGCCCATCGACCAGCCAGGAGCCGTCTTCTCGCTGGATGGCCCAGGCGTCGTCGGCCTCCGCCGGGGTGAACTCCCCCGTGATGGCTTCCAGCACGTCGCGCAGGGTGATGACACCCTGAACCTCGCCGTATTCGTCCACCACGAAGACCATCTGCGTGTCGGATGCGCGGAAATGCTCCAGCAACTCCATGCCGGACAGCGTCTCTGGCACGAAGACGGCCGGCTGCAGACCTTCGCTGAGCGTTGCCTCTTTATGTTGCGTCAGTTGGTGCAGCAGTTGCTGCGCCGTCACGACGCCGACCACGTCGTCTAGGCCGCCGCGGCAGACGGGGTAGCGCGAGAAGCCGTGCTCGGCGATGATGGCCAGGTTCTCGGCCATGCTCGCCTCGGCATTCAGAAAGGCGATGTCCCCGCGCGGAATCATCATCGACCCGATCTGGCGCTCGTCCAGCCGGAACACGTTGCGCACCATCTGGTGCTCGTGGGCTTCGATGACCCCGGCGTCCAGCCCTTCTTCCAGCTGCGCGGCGATCTCCTCTTCCGTCACGCTGCGGCCACCGTTGTCGCGGATGCCGAGCAGCTTGAGCATGGCCTCGGTCGCTGCGGCCAGCAACCGCACGAAGGGACGTGCCAGGGACGACAGCCACATCATCGGCTTGGCGACGACGCGCGCCACGGCCTCGGGATAGAGCTGGCCCACCCGCT
>JAJUHM010000219.1 GCA_029279925.1 Aquabacterium olei | reverse complement strand
GATGAAGTCCTTGAGCTTGTCGTGCGTGATGCGGCTGCCCTTCACTTCGGGGAAGGGCCCGGCAGCCTGGATGCGGTCGTCACGCATGTACCAGTCGCCGCGCGCGTCCAGCGCCAGCCAGTCATAGCAGTGCGGCACGTTGGGCCACTTTTTCAGGGCGGCCTTGACGATGTCGTCCATGGGGTTCTCCTCAAAGATGGCTGCGCAGCCAGCGGCCCACGGCCTGGGGCAGATCGGCCACATGGCCGGGAAAACGCCCCGACGGAAAGCCGACGTGGCCGCCTTCATGGGGCTGCCACAGCGTCACGGCCGGCCCCACCTCACCCGAGGTGGGCAAACAGGATGCCGGCACGAAGGGATCGTTGCGGGCGTTCAGCACCAGTGCCGGCACGTCGCGCATGGCCTTGAGGCCGGGCTTGGCCGAGCAGCGCGCCCAGTAGTCCTCGGTGCTGGCAAAGCCGTGCAGGGGGGCCGTGAAGACCTGGTCGAAATCGTAGATGTCGCGGGCGCGGCGCATGGCCTCGGCGTCGAACAGACCGGGAAACAGCTTGAGCCGCTCCATGGCCTTGGGCCGCATCGTGCTCAGGAACATGCGCGTGTAGACAACACGGTTGAAGCCGCGGCCGATGGCCTGCCCGCAGGCGGCCAGGTCGATCGGAGACGAAATCGCCACCACGGCACGCACCCGGCGGGCGGCCTCGGCACCCTGTTCCTGGGCCCAGCGCAGCAGCACATTGCCGCCCAGCGACACGCCCACGGCCAGCACCGGTCCGGCGTGGCCTGCACACAGCCGATGCAGGATCCAGTCCACTTCTTCGTGGTCGCCGGAATGGTAGGCCCGCGGGCGCCGGTTCACTTCACCCGAGCAGCCCCGGAAGTGCGGCACGGCGTAGTCCCAACCCTGTGCATGCGCCCAATGGGCAAAGGCGCGCGCGTAATGGCTTTGCGACGAGCCTTCCAGGCCGTGGAAGAGCACGAGCAGCGGCCTGGCCGCCTGGGCCGCCCCGAGCGACGCGCCCCCGCCCAAGGCCCCAGCCGGCGAGGCGGCGGACACGCGGGGCTCGGCCGGATGAAAGTCGACGTCGACAAAGTCGCCATCGGGCGCATCCCAACGTTCACGGCGGTAGTGCACCGGCAGGCGGCTGCCCTCGTGGTGCGTGGCGCTGTAGAGGGCCGGCCAGATGGTCTGCACGTTGCCGGCCACCGGACCATGGCCTGCCAGCCATCGGGGAGCGCGGTATTGCAGCATGGGTGCGCCCGGTCAGTGCAGCACGCCGCGAGGCTCGACGATGTCGGGCAGCTCCTGCGACAGGCCCGGGCTCGCGTGGTGGGCCACCATGCGCCAGCCCTGCTCGGTGCGCACGTACACGTTCGTGGCCATCACATAGGCGGTCTGGGGCCCTTCCGGGGTCACCGCCCGCACCAGCTCGGTCACGTGGTGCACGGCCATGTGGGCCTGCTCCAGGCGGCGCACGTGGTGCACGGAGATGTCGATCGGACCCTGCGTCAGCACGGCCTCGAACGCCGCGCGCACGGCGACCGGGCCGACCACCCGGGGGCCGCCCGGGTGCACACAGGCGATCTCCTCGTCGTCGGCCCACACCGTCATCAGGCGCACCAGATCGCCCTGTTGCAGCGCCTCGTAGAAGGTCGCCTCGGTGTCATCGGCCGAAGCCATCAGGGCGGCCTGGCTGGCCTTGCGCGCGCGGGGGTCGTTCATGCGGTCAGGGGGTCACTTGAAGACGACGGTCTTGTGGCCGTTCATCAGCACGCGGTGCTCGGTGTGCCATTTCACGGCACGGGCCAGCACCACGCACTCGACGTCGCGGCCGACGGCGGTGAAATCCTCGGGGCTCAGGGTGTGGTCCACCCGTTCCACATCCTGCTCGATGATCGGGCCTTCGTCCAGATCCGCGGTCACGTAGTGCGCCGTCGCGCCGATCAGCTTCACACCGCGGTCATGCGCCTGGTAGTAGGGCTTGGCGCCCTTGAAGCTCGGCAGGAAGCTGTGGTGGATGTTGATGGCGCGGCCCTGCAGGAACTGGCAGAACTCGGGGCTGAGGATCTGCATGTAGCGCGCGAGCACGACCAGGTCGATGCCCTCCTGCTCGACCAGGGACTCGACCTGACGCTCCTGCTCGCGCTTGACCTCGGCCGACGAGCCCGTAGGCAGCGGCAGGTGGTGGAAGGGGATGCCGTAGCTGGCGGCCAGTTCGGCGTAATCCGGGTGGTTGGAGACGATGGCCGGGATGTCGACGTTGAGCCAGCCCGAGCGCCAGCGGAACAACAGGTCGTTGAGGCAATGGCCGTGCTTGCTGACCATGACCAGCAGGCGCGGCTTGCGGTTGAGCGCATGGATGCGGGCCGTCATGCCGAACTGCTGGCGCACATTCGCGAAGAAGCGGTCGAGCGTGGCGGTGTCGGCCAGGTGGTCGGGCGCGGCAAAGTGCACGCGCATGAAGAACAGGCCGGTGCTGTCTTCGCTCTGCACATCGCCGAACTGCTGCGAGTCGATGATGTTGCAGCCGGCCTGGTAGAGCAGGCCCGACACGGCGTGGACGATGCCCTTGGTGTCCTGACAGGACAGGGTGAGAACGAATTCGTGCGGCGTCTTCATGATGGACCGGATTGTAGAAGCCCGTTCATGACGCGTTCTGTCACTTGTTCCTAGAATGCGCGCACCGCCCTGCCGTACGAGGAGCCATGCCGTCATCCGAGCCGTCCGCCCGCCAGCAGATGCTGGCCGCCCTGCTCTCGCGCGTCGCGCTGGGCGACCGTGTGGCATTCGACACGCTTTACCGCGAGACCAGCGCGCATCTGCTGGGCGCCATCCTGCGTATCCAACAGGACCGGGCCCAGGCCGAAGACGTGCTCCAGGAGGTGTACGTCAACGTGTGGCGCGCGGCACAGAGCTTCAACGCCTCGCTGAGCCAGCCCTCCACCTGGCTGGGCAGCATCGCCCGCAACCGCGCGATCGACAGCCTGCGCCGCCGCCAGACCGAGCCGCAGACCGTGAGCCGCTACCAGGCGGCCCAGGGCCCGGACGAGGACGACGTCGACATGCTGAACCACCTACCTTCGGATGAGCCCGGCCCGCTGGACCTGCTGGAACAGGCCAGCGAGGCCCGCGCCTTGAAGGACTGCCTGCAGACCTTGAGCGGCGACCAGCAGCACGCCCTGGCGCTGGCCTACTACGAGGGGTTGACCCATGCAGAGGTGGCCCAGCAGATGGCGCAGCCGCTTGGCACCGTCAAGAGCTGGGTGCGCCGAGGCCTGCAAGGCCTGAAGAACTGCCTAGAGCGGGCCTCGCTGGCCCTGAGCTGAGATGGACTACAGCCGCGAACAACTGGCCGAACGCCTGGCCGCCGAGTACGTGCTGGGCACGCTGCATGGCGGCGCGCGACGCCGCTTCGAGACCCTGCTGCCCGCCCATCCCCGCCTGCGTCAGGCCCGGCTGGACTGGGAGCGCCGGCTGCTGCAACTGGACGACGCCATTCAGCCCGTGACGCCCTCGCCGCGCGTGTGGGCCGGCATCGAGCAGCGTCTGTTCGGTGAGACCCGCGCCATGGTGCGCTGGTGGCAGAAGCTCGTGCTGTGGCAGGGCGCGGCCGGCTTGGCGGCCGCCGCTGCGCTCACCCTTGGCGTGCTGCTCAGCCAGCCCGCGCCGGTGCAGCCGCCGATTGTGGTCGTGATGGCAGCCCAACCCGCTGCAGCGGCGCCGGGCGTGCAGCCTGCCTCCTTCGTGGCGAGCGTCAGCGGCGATGGACGCAGCCTGGTGCTCAAGCCGCTGACCGAAGGCCAGCAGGTGGCGCTGAACAAGGCCCTGGAGTTGTGGGCGGTGCCCGCCCAGGGGGCACCGCGGTCACTCGGGCTGGTGTCCGCAGAACGGGCCACCACCGTGCTGCGCACGCAGTTGCTGAAGGACACGGCCGCCTTCGCCGTCAGCGTGGAGCCGCCTGGCGGTTCGCCCACGGGCGCCCCCACGGGGCCGATCGTCTCGGTGGGTCAGCTGCAACTCTGAGCGTCGCCGGGACCGCGGCCCAAACAAGAAAGCCCGAACCGTTTCCGGCTCGGGCTTGTCTCATGGGAGGCGGCCACGCGTTGCCGCGACGGCCACCCGACCTCAATGGCCGTGGATGTGCTCGCCGTCCTTGAGCTTGTAGACGGTGCCGCAGTAGGGGCAGCGGCCTTCGCCGGCCTTCACCACGTCGATGAAGACGCGGGGGTGGTTGCTCCACAGCGCCATCTTCGGGTTCGGGCAGAAGACCACGCCAGGGCCCTGCACATCGGAGGCCGTCACTTCGACGACGGCTTTCGGGGTTTGCGGATTGGTGCTCATCACTCAGTTCCTGTCAGCGGATCAGGCCACCTTGGTCAGCCACTCGGCGTACTTGGCGTTGCGGCCGTTGACGATGTCGAAGAACGCGGTCTGGATCTGCTCGGTGATCGGGCCACGGTAGCCACGGCCGATTTCGATGCGGTCCAGTTCGCGGATCGGGGTGACTTCGGCGGCGGTGCCCGTGAAGAAGGCTTCGTCGGCGATGTAGATCTCGTCGCGGGTGATGCGCTTCTGCACGATCTCCAGGCCCAGGTCCTTGGCGATGTGGAAGATCGTGTTGCGGGTGATGCCGTTCAGGGCACCGGCCGACAGGTCGGGCGTGTAGATGACGCCGTTCTTGATCACGAAGATGTTCTCGCCAGCGCCTTCGGAAACGAAGCCGGCGCTGTCGAGCAGCAGGGCTTCGTCGTAGCCATCGTCCGTGGCTTCCATGTTGGCCAGGATCGAGTTGGTGTAGTTGCTCACCGCCTTGGCCTGCGTCATCGTGATGTTGACGTGGTGGCGGGTGTAGCTCGAGGTCTTGACGCGGATGCCGCGCTTCATGCCCTCTTCGCCCAGGTAGGCGCCCCAGGTCCAGGCGGCCACCATCAGGTGCACCTTGGCACCCTTGGGGCTCACGCCCAGCTTCTCGGAGCCCAGCCACACCAGCGGACGGATGTAGCCGCTTTCCAGGTTGTTGGCCTTGACCACATCGATCTGGGCCTGTTCGACCTGCTCGATGGTGAAGGGCATCGGCATGCGCAGGATCTTGGCGCTGTTGAACAGACGCTCGGTGTGCTCGCGCAGGCGGAAGATGGCCGGACCGTTGACGGTGTTGTAGGCGCGTACGCCTTCGAAGGCGCCGCAACCGTAGTGCAGCGTGTGGGTCAGGACGTGGACCTTGGCATCGCGCCACTCCACCAACTGACCATCCATCCAGATCTTGCCGTCGCGGTCGTCCATCGACATGAAAATGTCCTTTCGGGAATGTCCCGGCGATCCGCGCCGATGCGGACCAGGCCGGACCACCGGCGGCGCGCCCGACCGTTCGGGCCGCAGGCGCTGGTGGAACCGAAGATTGTAGCGCCGCGACCGCGCAGCGTCTGCCCCTGACGCAGGCCGGACGGGCCACGCCGGCCGGCTGGTGCGGCCGGTCGATCAGGCCGATGCGGCTGCCGCGGGCTCGAACTGCGGTAGCGCCAGGCGACGCGTGTGCCGCGCGATCATCCCCTCTTCGTCGGTGGGCACGACCCACACCGTAACCGGGCTGCCCGGCACGCTGATGCGGGCCGACTGGCCGTCGGGCAGGCCGCTGGCACGGGCGTTGGCCGCTTCGTCCAGCCGCACGCCCAGCCAGGTCAGCCCCTGGCAGACGGCCTCACGCACGGGCGCGGCGTGCTCCCCGATGCCGGCGGTGAACACCAGGGCGTCCAGCCCGCCCAGCGCGGCCGCCAGCGAACCCACCTCGCGCTGGATGCGGTAGGTGTAGAGCGCCACGGCCTCGCGGGCCTCGGGGCGGTC
>JAJUHM010000218.1 GCA_029279925.1 Aquabacterium olei | reverse complement strand
TTCCCCGACCCCGACCTGCCCCCGCTGGTGATCGCCCCCGAGTGGGTGGAACGCGTGAAGGCGACGATGCCCGAGCTGCCGCGCGTGATGGCCGAGCGCTTCGTGAAGGACTACGGCCTGCCCGAGTACGACGCGACGATGATGACGCAGTCCAAGGCCTTCGGCGCCTTCTTCGAGACGGCGGCCAAGGCCTGCGGTCAGCCGAAGCTGGTGTCGAACTGGCTCATGGGCGAGGTCTCGCGCCGGCTGAATGCGGCCGAGCAGACGCTGGATGCGTCGCCCGTGTCGCCCGCGCTGCTGGCCGCGATGATCGGCCGCATCAGCGACGGCACGATCTCGAACGCCGGCGCCAAGCAGGTGTTCGACGCGCTGTGGAACGGCGAAGGTGCGGGCGACGGCCTGGCCCGGGTCGATGCGCTGATCGAGGCCAAGGGCCTCAAGCAGATGAGCGACACCGGCGAGCTCGAGCGCATCCTCGACGAGGTGCTGGCGGCCAACGCCAAGTCGGTGGAGGAGTTCCGCGCCGGCAAGGACAAGGCCTTCAACGCGCTGGTGGGCCAGGCCATGAAGGCCACCAAGGGCAAGGCCAACCCGGCGGCCGTCAACGAGCTGCTGAAGAAGAAGCTGGCGGGCTGATGCCCCCGATGAGGGGGGACAGCGCATTGTGAGGGGGCTGGCTTTCCTCCAGAATCGGCCATCCCCTCACCTGACACGCGTGTGAGCCGCCCCCTTCACCCCGACCTGCTGGACTACCTGCGCATCGGCCTGTCGATCCACCTCGGCGGTCGTACCGCGCAAGGCTTGCCATTGCTGAATCGGGCGCTTGCCATCCGCGTGGAGCCGGACCATCGCCTGTCGGTGCTGCTGTCCTCGCCCGCCGCGGACGCCCTGCTGGACGCCATCCGCGACGTGCCCCACGTGGCCGCGGTGCTGTGCCAGCCCACCACGCACAAGGCGGTGCAGGTCAAGGGGCGCGACGCCGTGGTGGCGCCCGCCCGGACCGAAGACTGGTTGCATCGGAGCGAACACAAGATGCGCTTCGTGACGGAGATCCGCCACTTTGGATTTGACGAGGTGTTTGCGTCGGCCTGGCTCGATGTCGACAGCCCGGACCGGCTGCACGCCGTGACCTTCACGCCTTATGGCGCCTGGAACCAGAGCCCGGGGCCCGGTGCGGGCCGCCCGATCGAGGTGCACGCATGAGCTCGCCAGCGGTCACGCTCAGCGGGTTGCGCCGCATGTTCGAAGGCGTGATACCGGCCACCATGTGCACGGTCTCGGCCGAGGGTGTGCCGCACCTGTGCTACCTGTCGCAGGTGGAGTACGTGGACGACGCCCACGTGGCCCTGTCCTTCCAGTTCTTCAACCGCAGCCGCGAGAACATCCTCGCCACGCGGCGTTGCGCCGTCACCGTCGACGACCCCTACACCGCGGCTGGCGTGCGTCTGCAGTTGCGTTATCTGCGCACCGAGCACAGCGGCCCGGTCTTCGAGCGAATGAAGGCCAAGCTGGCCGGCATCGCCGCGCACTGCGGCATGGAAAAGGTCTACCACCTGCAGGGGGCCGACCTGTACCACGTCGAATCGGTGGACATGATCCCTGGCCGCAAGACGCTGCGGGCACCCGCACCGCGTTGCGACATCCGTGCCGGCACGCGCGCCGTGATCGACCGGCTGAGCGCCTGCCAGGACATGGCGGCGCTGCTGGACGAAACCCTGGCCGCTTTGCGCGACCACCTGCACATCGAGCATAGCCTGATCCTGCTGATCGACCCTCAGCAGATGAGCCTGTACACCGTGGCGAGCCAGGGCTACGCGACGTCAGGCATCGGCGCGGAAGTGCCGCTGGGTCAGGGTGTGGCCGGGATCGCGGCGCGCGAGGGCGTGCCCATCCGCATCGGCCACATGGCCATGTCCCAGACTTACGCGCGGGCCATCCGGCAACGCACCCGGGACCTGGGCCTGGATGGCGGGCTGCGTGAGGAGATCCCCCTGCCCGGGCTGACAGACCCGCGCAGCCAGCTGGCCGTGCCGCTCAAGCTCATGGGACGGGTGGTGGGGGTGCTCATGGTCGAGAGCACGCAGGACCAGCATTTCAGCCACGACGACGAAGACGCGCTCGTGTCGATCGCAGCGCCCCTGGCCCTGGCGCTGTCCCTGCTGCAGCCGCTGGAGACGCCCTCGGACGATGCCGTCCTCGCCGCCAGGCCGCCTACGCCCCCTGAGCCCCTGCCGGCCGACCCCACGGCGCGGGTGACGGTGCACCACCACCCGCCCACCCACAGCGTGTTCATCGACCAAGATTACCTGATCAAGGGCGTGGCCGGCGCCATCCTGTGGCGCCTGTTGCGCTGCTGGCAGCAGGAAGGGCGCCAGGACTTCAGCAACCGCGAACTGCGACTGGACGCCAGCCTGGGTCTGCCCGACGTCGCCGACAACCTGGAGGCCCGCCTGATCCTGCTGCAGCGGCGCCTGGCCGAACGGGCCAGCCCGATGCAGATCGTGAAGACCGGGCGGGGGCGCTTCAGGCTGGAGGTGCGCGCCGCACTGAACCTGGTCGAGCACACCTGAGCCCCGGGCCACGGGCTCGCGGCCGCATGTCAGAGCGCTGGGGCCGGCGACATCGGCAGAGGAGGCTGGATCCCCAAGCCGTGCAGCAGCGCGGCAGCATCGTGCACAGGCAGCACCTCGTGGGCCAGCGCCAGCACGCCCTCGAACGCGCCCGGGGGCATCTTCGCGCGCATGTCACTCAGCATGCCGATTCGCTCACAGGGCGACAAGGCCGGCAGCATGTGGCGCAGTGTTTCAGCCATTTCCTGCGCACCGATGCTCTGGACCAGCGCGTCGTGGGTCTGCATCAGCTGCGCGTCGGTGTAGCTGGCCCACAGGGTTTCGTTGTGCACGGTCTCCTCCCAGTGCATGTGGGTGAGGTTCTCGGCCGTGAACAGAGCCAGCTCGCGGTACAGCGTCATCAGGGCGCCCCCGCGCATGTCGGCGCCCGCTTCCCGCACCTGCCAGACGCGATCCCGGAGCCGCGCGATCTCGCGTGCGTGATCGAGATGGGCCTGGTCGGCCTCGCGGGCCGCGTGATGCCGCGCCTGCTCCAGCAGGGGGTGCAGAAAGACCTGCTCGTGGTGGATGTGGGCTTCGCAGATGAGCAGCAGGGACTCGACCCGAGACAGCGTCTGCTGCAGGACGGCCGCGTCGACGCCATAGGTGCGGCCGACCCGGAGCACGGTGTCGAACATCCACGCGCGCAGGGCCTTGTGAATGGGGGCATACAGATCCAGGCGGGGCATTGCCTGGGGCGCAGCGTGGGACGGGTGGGACATGTCGGCTCTCCTGTGTGATGGTGGAGAGCACAGCTTAGGAAAGCCCGTCCGGGGGCGCTGCTAAGTCTCTGCTAGAGAAACCTTAAGAAAACACTAAGGCGGCCCGACCGCGGGCTTTCAGCGCCCGGCCGAGGCCGCCGCGCCGGGCGACGGCTCGCCCTCGAGCGACCCGGGCGCGGCACCCGCCCACAGTTTGCGCAACCGCGCCAGTTCGGTGTCGTAGAACGCGTTGATGCGCCCCATCTCGGCCTGCTGGTTGTGGATGATGTCGCGCTGGGCCTGCTGCTGGGCCTCGTTGGCGTCGAGCTGCGATTTGAGCTTCAGCGGCAGGCGCTTGCCCTTGTAGAACTCGGTCTCGGCCTGCAGCCCCTTGCGCTCGTCCTGCAGTTGCGC
This sequence comes from Aquabacterium olei, assembly GCA_029279925.1. Lineage (GTDB taxonomy): Bacteria > Pseudomonadota > Gammaproteobacteria > Burkholderiales > Burkholderiaceae_C > Aquabacterium > Aquabacterium olei_A. The sequence continues at coordinate 2,141 of JAJUHM010000218.1, read as the reverse complement.
CACCTGGCGCTCGGACGAGGCAATGGCCTTGCGCAGGTCGTCCAGCGCCGATTCACGGGCGCGCTGGTGCGCGGCCTCGTTGGGATAGCGCAGCACCAGGTTGCGATCGCGCCGGATGGCGTCCTTGCGCGCGGCCTCCGCCTGGGCGCGCTGACGCTGCCGCTCTTCCTCGGCCGCACGCTCCTCGGCATTCATCCGCGGCGGCATCACCTGGCGCTGCGAGCCATCACGGTTGAGCACACGCTGCTCGCGGTCGAGGCACTCGGGGATCGGTCGGTCCGAGGTGTGGCGCTTGCCCGAGGCGTCCACACAGGAATAAATGCCGCCACCCTGCCCTCCCGCAGCCATGACGGACATCATCCCCAGCCCGGTCAGCACCGCAGCCAGCCCGGCACGCAGAGACCGGGCCTGCAGCCGGCCGCGCGCACCCCGTTGCGCAAGCCGGGTGCTGGCGACGACAGGGGGGCGTGAAGCGTTGAAGCTCATCTTGGTTTCCATCATGGCGCGGCCCGCCACGGGCGACCCCACCAGTCTGCCATCATTGGTCGGATCAGACGCCGTAGCGTTGACGATAGGCCTCGACCAAAGGGTGGAAGGCGGACAGCGACGGGTCGGCCTGGGCGCTCAGGTATTGCAGCAGGTCGCGCAACGTGGCAATGGCCACGACCGGCAGGCCGTAGTGCTGCTCGACCTGCTGGACGGCGCTTTCGGCGGCATCCTGGCCGTTGGCCGTGGCCTTTTCCTGGCGGTCCAGCGCGATCGTCACGCCGCAGGGTGTGGCGCCGGCCGCCTTGATCAGCTCGATGGACTCACGCACCGAGGTGCCGGCCGAGATCACGTCGTCGATGATGAGCACGCGGCCCTGCACAGGGGCACCCACCAGCGTGCCGCCCTCGCCGTGGTCCTTGGCTTCCTTGCGGTTGTAGGCAAAGGGCTTGTTGTGGCCCAGGCGGGCCAGCTCGATCGACACGGCAGCCGCCAGCGTGATGCCCTTGTAGGCCGGGCCGAACAGCATGTCGAACTGCAGGCCGGACTCGATCAGCCGGCGTGCATAGAATTCAGCCAGACGGCCGAGCTTGGCGCCGTCGTCGAACAGGCCGGCGTTGAAGAAATAGGGTGACAGGCGCCCTGCCTTGGTCTTGAATTCCCCGAACCGCAGCACCTGCGATTGCACCGCGAAGGCCACGAAGTCCTGGGCCAGAGAGTCGTTCGAAAGGGTGGTGCTCATGATGGATGGTGTCTCGTGTTTCGTCTGGTCTCTCTGAACGTCAATGGCATCCGCTCTGCGGCCACGAAGGGCCTGGTGCCCTGGGCAGAATCGGTGTCGGCCGATTGTATGGGCGTGCAGGAACTGAAGGTGCACGCCGACGACATGCCGCCGGCACTCCGCACGATTGCCGGCATGCAGGGCCATTTCCACCACGCCGAGAAGAAAGGCTATTCGGGCGTGGGCATCTACACGCGCCATGAGCCGTCGGACGTGCTGATCGGCCTGGGCACGCACGACGTGACCACGCAGTTCGACGCCGAGGGGCGCTGGGTGGAACTGCGCTTCGACAAGCCGGGGCGCAAGCTTTCGCTGATCAGCTGCTACTTCCCGAGCGGCTCGAGCGGCGACGAACGCCAGGCGGCGAAGTACCGCTTTCTGGACATGATCGCGCCGCACCTGGCGCGGCTGCGCGCCGAGCGCGAGTTCATCTTGGTGGGCGACGTCAACATCGCGCACAAGGAAGCCGACCTGAAGAACTGGAAGGGCAACCTGAAGAACTCGGGTTTTCTGCCGGAAGAGCGTGCCTGGATGACCGCGCTGCTGGACCCGGCCGGCGGCGCGGGGCTGATCGACGTGTACCGCCGGCTGCACCCGGACACGACGGACGCCTGCTACACATGGTGGAGCAACCGCGGCCAGGCCCGAGCGAAGAACGTGGGGTGGCGCATCGACTACCACCTGGCCACGCCGGCCCTGGCCGAAACCGCCCGCGCCGCCAGCATCTACAAGGACACGTGGTTCAGCGACCACGCGCCGCTGACGGTGGATTACGACTTCAGCATCTGACGCGACCTCGCTCAGATGAACGCGTCGAGGGTGCCGCTGAGTTGGCGAGCCTGCTGGCGCATGGCGGCCGCGGCCGCGGCCGACT
>JAJUHM010000217.1 GCA_029279925.1 Aquabacterium olei | reverse complement strand
GACCTTGTCGCCTGCGGAGGACGCTTCAACCGGCTGCCGGGCGGGCTCGTCTCCTGCAAGCTGCGTGGGGTCGACCGACTGCGCGTCGGAGACGCCCGGCGTCCGCAACGGTTCCAGACGCACGGCATCCGGCGGCGGGGGCGAGTAGCCCTCTGCCAGGGGTACGCCCGACAGCGGATCGGCGCCCCCCGCTGACGCGGGCACCAGCGGATACCAGCAGCGCACGCGCACCCCTCCTTGGGCAGCGAGCACCGGCGCGTCGTGATGGCAGCGCGACTCGGCCCGCTCGCACCGGGGTGCGAAGCGACAGCCGTAGAAACGCTGCCACAGCGGCGGCACCGTCCCGGCAATCGCCACGAGCGGCTGGCCGCGCCGCGCGCCGTCCGGCAAGGCTTGCAGCAACAGCCTGGCGTAGGGGTGACGCGGCTGGCGGAAGAACGTCGTCGCGGGCGCCTCCTCCACGATCTGCCCGGCATACATCAGGGCCACGCGGTGCGCCATGTCGGCCACCACGGCCAGATCGTGGGTGATCAGCAGCAGCCCCAGCTGTCGCTCGCGCTGCAGGTCCTTGAGCAGATCGAGCACCTGCTTCTGGATCGTCACGTCCAGTGCGGTGGTCGGTTCGTCGGCAATCAGGTAGTCGGGCTCGGCCGCCAGTGTCATCGCGATCATCACGCGCTGCTTCTGACCACCGCTCATCTCGAAAGGGTAGCTGTCGATGCGTCGCTCGGGCTCCGGGATGCCGACGCGGCGCAACCAGTCGATGGCGCGCTCACGCGCTGCCTCGCCGCGCAGCACCGTGTGCGCCTCGATCGCTTCGACGATCTGATCGCCGACCCGCATCACCGGATTCAGGCTGGTTGCCGGCTCCTGGAAGATGATGCCGATGCGCCCACCCCGCACACGGCGCATCACGGACTCCGGCAGCGCCAGCAGTTCCGTCGGCTTGGCATCCGGCACGTCGGCGCTGAGCGCCACGCGGCCGCGGGCGACGCGGCCGTTCTCGGGCAACAAGCGCATGAGCGCCAGCGCGGTCATGCTCTTGCCACAGCCAGACTCGCCCACCAGCGCGTAGGTTTCACCCCGCGCCAGGGTCAGGCTCAGCCCGTCGAGCGCGCGCACCAGACCGGCGTCGGCCTCGAGCACCACCTGAAGGTCGTCAAGTTGCAGCATCGGGCGCTCCTTCAGCGGGGGATGGCATGGGCGCGCTGGATGGGCCGCACCACCCGGGCGCGCGGGTCGAACGCATCCCGCACCGCATCGGCGAACAGGTTTGCGGCGAGGACGATGCCCACCATGAACACGAAGGCCGCGGCAAACGACCACCACACGATCGGGTCGCGGGACATCTCGACCCGGGCCTGGTTGATCATGCCGCCGAAACTGTTCATGGCAGGGTCGACGCCCACGCCGACATAGGACAGCACCGCCTCGTACAGGATGAGGCTGGAGAACTCGAGCACGGTGGTGATGAGCACCAGGTGCATCACGTTGGGCAGGATGTGGCGACGCATGATGCGTCCATGACCCGCGCCGAACGCCACCGCGGCCTGCACGTACTCGAGCTCCCGCAGCTTGAGGGTCTCGGCCCGCAGCAGGCGGCACAGCCCCGCCCAGCCCGTCACACCCAGGATGACACACAGCAGGAAGATCTTGAGGTCGGCCCGCTCCAGCCCGGTCTCGAACAACTCGGGATGCTTGTCGAGGAACACCTGCACCATCAGCACGCAAGCGGCGATCAGCAGGATGTTCGGGACAGACGACAGCACGGTGTACAGATATTGGATGACGTCGTCCACCCAGCCTTTGAAGTAACCCGCGGCAATACCGAGAACCAGCGCCAACGGCAAGGTGGCCAGCGTGGCCAGGGAGCCGATCACAAAGGCGGTGCGCACACTCTTGAGCGCCTGGTACAACACGTCGTTGCCGGTGCGGTCCGTGCCCAGCACGTGGTAGCCCTGCCCCCAGCTCAAGGCCACGGCCCAGCCGCACAGCACCAGCAGCACCGCAGCCGACCACCACGCCGAAGACCAGGCCTGCGGGACCTCCGGGTCCAGCCGCCGACGCAGGGCAAGGCGCAGCAGCCCCGCCAGGGCCACGCCCGCGGCGGTTCCCGCTGCAAGTCTGGCCAGCACGTCGGGCAGGTGCTCGGATGCGGGGTCCGCCAGGCCGGCGCCCCCGTGTTGCAGGCGCGGGTGCGCGCGGGGTGGCGGCAATGGCACGCCATGCTCGTCCAGCACTGGCTTGTCGCCGGCCTTGGGCGGGATGGTTTCCTTCACGAAGCCATGGGTGGCCAGCGGCGCGGAATAGCTCTTCTCGCGGCTTTTCACGAGCTTGCCCAGCGCCAGATCGAGCAACGATTCGGTGCGGGTGTCATAGGCAATCGCCTCGCTTCCTTGCGTCGGCAGTGCGCGGCGGAAGTGCACACTGTCGATCACGGTGACCCCCAGCATGGCCAGCAGCACCACAGACGAAGCCATGGCCGCGCCGCTCATGAACACCTTGCCCCAGGTGGCGCGCAACGACGGGTCACGCCGCACGTGGGCCACGTAAGCGCCCAGGCCCAGCAGCATCAGCCACAGCACCACGTCCGTCCAGAGGATAACCAGTTTGAAACCCATGTCCGCCTCGCCTCACTGCATCCGCACACGCGGATCGGCCCAGGTGTAGGCCACGTCGATCAGGATGTTCGACAGGATGTAGAGCAGCGACCCCAGGAACACCATGGTCCGCACGATGGCGAAGTCCTGGCTCGCGATGGCATCGATCGTGTAGGCCCCCAATCCCGGAATGCCGAAGAAACTCTCGGTGACGAGGCCGCCCATGAACAGATACGGCAGGGCCGCCCCCGCGCTCGTGATGATGGGCAGCATCGCATTGCGCAGCACGTGGCGGGTCAGCACCGTGGTTTCCTTCAGGCCTTTGGCCCGTGCGGTGCGAACGTAGTCCTTGCCGGCCTCTTCGAGAAACAGCGTCCGGTAGAAGCGAGCCTGGCCCGCCAGGCTGGCCACGAGCATCAGGCCGATGGGCAGCACCAGGAAACGCAGCGCATCCAATCCCTCGGCATAGCCGGAGATGGGTGCCAGCCTGGCCAGCCGCGAAAACAGGTACTGCCCGACGATGATGTAGAACAGGCTGGAGATGGACATCATCACCACGCACACGACCACGCCCCAGAAGTCGACGGTCGTGCCACGGAACATGACCAGCCACAACGCGAAGATCACACTCGCCATCAGCCCCAGCACGAACATCGGCACCGTCAACTTCAGGCTCACGCCCATGCGCTTGCGGATCTGATAACCGATGTCGCCGGCGCTGTCGTTGTCCGCCCGGCCGAAGTCGAAAAGGAACAGAGAAACGGATCGGTCCCAGAACACCGTGTCGGTGAGGCGCGCAGTCCCCTGTGCCTCGGCGTTGTAGAGCATGGGCTTGTCATAGCCCCGCTCGGCCTTCCACTTCTCGATCTGCTCTGGCGTGACGCGCTTGCCCCCGATGTTGAGGCGCGCCATGTCGTCGGGCGTGTTGACGGTGAAGAACAGCACGAAGGTGATGAGGTTCACCCCGATCAGGATGACCAGGCCGTAGCCGAGTCTGCGAAGGATGTAGTTCAGCATCAGCGCTCCCGCCTGGTGAGCATGCCCGAAGGCAGGGGCTGGGCGGTCTGTCGCTCGCGCGCCCGGAACACACACACGGCCCACCACGCCATGGCGGCCACACCGGCGAGCAGCGCTGCCACAGGCCAATACACCGGCTGATTCCATTCGCGGAGGCTGCGCGCCCGCTCGGCGGTGTCGAGCCGGTAGTACTGCGCCTGGTCGCGCACCACGATGCTCGGCTTGCCGTTGTGCACCCAGCGATGGTAGGCGCCCGAGGCATAGGGGAAGTAGCCCCAGGACCACGGCGCATCCTCCTGAAGGATGCGCACCATCTGGTCGATCACGGCCTGCTTGGCGGGGCCATCGTCCATCAGCCGCAGGCGGCTGTACAACCGGTCGTACTCGGGATTCTGGTAGTTGGCCGCGTTCTCGCCGTCGTGGACCGACTTCGCCCCGGGGCCGTACAGCAGGAAGAGGAAGTTCTCTGCATCGGGGTAGTCGGCCAGCCAGCCCCAAGTGAAGATCTGGTGTCGGCCTCGGCGCACCTTGTCCTGGAACTGGTTGTAGTCGGTGGCACGCACCTCGAGCTGGATGCCGAGCTTGGCGAACTGCTTGCTGGTCCAGTCCAGCGTTGCCTTCGCCTCCGGCGTGGCCGGCGAGCCAAAGTCGTAGTTGAGGACCAGCGGCTTGCCGGTGCGGGCGTCTCGTCCATCCGGGTAGCCGGCTTCGGCCAGCAGTTTGCGGGCGTCTTCGATCGACCGGCGCACCGCGAGACCATTGACCCAGCGATGGGTGACCGGATTGAGCCCTTCACGGGTGCCATGACGCGACCCGAATACGCCGCCAGGCAGCGGGCCCTGCGCAACCTCCCCGGCCGCTTTGGGGAAGATGCGGTTGTACTCGTCCCAGTCGATCGCGATCGACAGCGCCTGACGCAGCTTGCGGTTGCGCACCTGTTGCTCGGGCGTGTCGCCCTTGCCCACGACCGGATCGAGCCAGTTGAAGCCCATGTAGCGCGAAGACAAGTCGACGGTACGGCGGATCACGATGCCCTTGTCGGTGAACTCCTTGTTGAACCGGTCGGAGTCCTCCATCTGGATCTTGTACGCGTTGCCGTAGCTCATCTGATCGAACTCGGGGATGTCCAGATAGCCCTGACGGAACTTGGCGTCCTGCGGCACTGACTCTTTCTCGAGGCTGAAGACCAGCGTGTCCACGAACGGTGTGGGCTTGCCGCAATCCGCCAGGAAGCCCTGGGCCTTGTCCTGCTCGCTGCCTTCGCAGGGGTAGCGCTCGCCACGGTAATTCGGATTGCGCTTGAGCACATGGCGCCGGTCCTGGATGTACTCGGCCATCATGTAGGGGCCGGTGCCGACAGGCCAGGTGTTGAGCGACAGGCCGTTGGCAGCCATGCCCGGCTGGGCGTAGAACGCATCGGCCTCCCAAGGCACGGGCGCCAGGAAGGTCATGGCAATCCAGTACTTCCACTGCGGATACTTGCCGATGATGCGGATGCGCAGCGTGTGGCTGTCCAGCGCCTGCGCCCCCGCCAGTGGCCAGCGTCGGAAATCGAGGAAGGGTTTGTCGCGGGAGGTGGGGGGCAGACCGGCGCGCAGCTTCTTGTCTTCCGCGCGGATCAGCTTGCCGTAGTCGGCCAGGCCCACGACGTACTCCGAGAAGATCCCGAACACCGGCGCCGCGGTGCGCGTCGTGGCGTGGCGCTTGATGGCGTACACATAGTCCTCGGCCGTGAGCTCGCGCGTGCCGCGCTGGGCAAACGCCCAGGGACTGCGTTTGTCTCCGACATCGGCGGCCGTGAGCCGGTGATACAGGTACTGCCCCTGCGCGTCCTTCGCGAACGCCGGGTGCGGCGCATACAGGATGCCCCGTTTGATCGGGATGTCGTAGATGCTTTCGGCGATCTGATCGGCCGGCGCATCGGCGGCCAGCGGCTGGCCGTTCTTGTCGATGTAGCGCGGCTGCACCACCGCGGCAGCCGCCTTGGGCACCAGTTCGTACGGTCGCTTCAGATAGTGGTAACCGTACAGCGGCTCGTAGATCTGGTAGGTGTAGGGCGTCTCGTTGCTGCTGTACGACGAGGTGGGGTCCAGGTAGCGCGGCGAGCGCTCGTTGAACGCCGTGTACAACGTGTTCTCGCGCTCGGCGCCAACCGGGTAGGGGTTGTTGTGGCACCCGCCCAGCCCGAGCAGCATGGCGACCAGACCGGCCAGCCACAGGCCGATCAGGGGGCTCCGCTCTTTCAACACCCTAGTCATGTGCATGG
>JAJUHM010000216.1 GCA_029279925.1 Aquabacterium olei | reverse complement strand
TGATCTTGCCCGGCGCGATCAGCACGCCCCCGGCGTGCATGCCGATGTTGCGCACCATGCCTTCGACGCGTTCGGCGAGTGTCAGCAGCGCAGCCACTTCCTCTTCGGCCTTCTCGCGCTCTTCCAGTTCGGGTGCTTCCTTGCGCGCGTAGATGATGCCGGGGTCGGGCTCGGCGGGCACCTTGGCCAGCGTCACGGTCTTGCCGGGGGGCGCCGGAATCAGCTTGGCAATGCTGTCGACGTGACCGTAGCCCATGCCCAGTACGCGGCCCACGTCACGCAGCGCGGCCTTGGCGGCCATGGTGCCGAAGGTGGCGATCTGCGAAACGGCATCGCGGCCGTAGCGGTCCTTCACGTAGTCGATGACGCGGTCGCGGTTGCCCTGGCAGAAGTCGATGTCGAAGTCGGGCATCGAGACCCGCTCCGGGTTCAGGAAGCGCTCGAACAGCAGGTTGTACTTGAGCGGGTCGAGGTCGGTGATCTTCAGCGCATAGGCCACCAGCGAACCGGCGCCCGAGCCCCGGCCCGGGCCCACCGGGCAGCCGTTGTTCTTGGCCCAGTTGATGAAGTCCTGCACGATCAGGAAGTAGCCGGGGAAGCCCATCTTCAGGATCGTGTTGATCTCGAAGTCCAGGCGCTCCACGTACTGCGGGCGCATCTGGTCACGCTCGGCCGCATCCGGGAACAGGTGAACCAGCCGCTCTTCCAGACCCTTGTGCGACAGCTCGCGGAAGAAGTCCTCCATCGGCTGGGGCTGGCCGTCCGGCATGATGGGCGTCGGGAAGTCCGGCAGCTGCGGCTTGCCCAGCACCAGCGTGAGCGCACAGCGACGGGCAATGGCCGCCGTGTTGGCAATCGCCGACGGGATGTCGGCAAACAGCGCCTCCATCTCGGCGGTCGTCTTGAAGTGCTGTTCCTTGGTGAAGCGCTTGATGCGCTTGGGGTTGCCCAGCGTTTCGCCTTCGGCAATGCACACCCGCGCCTCGTGCGCCTCGAAGTCATCGGGCGTCATGAACTGGATCGGGTGCGTGGCCACCACCGGCAGGCCGAGGCGTGCCGCCAGCGGGACGATCGCTCGGATGTGCGGCTCGTTCGTGGCGTGCCCCCCGCGCTGCAATTCCAGGTAGAAGCGCCCCGGGACGGCGGCCGCGAGCTTCTTGGCCCACCCTTCGGCCTTGGCCATGTCCCCCATCAGCGCCGCTTGCCCCACCGGCCCCAGATCGGCGCCGGACAGGCAGATCAGGCCCTCGTTGCGCTGGATCAGCGACTGCCAGAAGACCCAGGCGTGGTTGCGCTGCCCGGGCGCCGTCCACGCCTCACCGAGCAGCTCGCTCAGGCGCAGGTAGCCCTGCCGGTTCTGGATGATGAGGAGCAACCGGGTGGGCGGCTTGCCCGCTTCTTCGGGCTCGACCCACACGTCGGCCCCGATGATGGGCTGAACGCCCTTCTTCTGCGCGCTTTTGTAGAGCTTGAGCGCCCCGAACAGGTTGCTCAGGTCCGAGATCGCGACCGCCGGCTGGTTGTCCTTGGCGGCAGCCTTGACCAGGTCGTCGATGCGGACCGTGCCGTCGACGACGGAGTATTCAGTGTGAGAGCGCAGGTGAACGAAAGGCATGGGCGGGATTGTAGGGAGCCCCGCCGGCCAGGTGGCGGCCGTCTTCAGCCCACGCGCCGATCGGCCTCGTGGGGCGCCTCGGCCGCCAGCGCGAACAGGCCGCGGTACGGCAACAGGTTGGTCGCCACCACCTTGTCGATCGGTTCGGCAAAACCGTCCTGCATCCACCGCGCCGCCAGCAGCACGTTCAAGCCGATCATGCCCTCGGCCAGCAGGTCCAGGCTGATGTCGTCGCGCTTCAGGTTGGGCACCAGCTGGGCCAGATGAGCCCGCAGCATGTTGGAGTAGTCGCGCGCCGTGGCGCCGCTGACGGCCGCCACCTCGTCGTTCACGGCCAGCGAATCCACCAGCATGATGCGACCGCGCCGCGGGTCATCGCGGATGAACTCGAGGAAGACCCGCATGGCCGGCTCCAGCAGCCCCAGCGGCGTGGGCTCGGCCTGCGCCAGGGCCGCCAGCGTCAAGCGCATCAACTCCTCGCGCAAGGCCTCGTACGTGGCCAGGTAGAGCTGCGGCAGCGTCTTGAACGACTCGTAGAAGTAGCGCTCCGTGAGGTGGGCGGCCACACACACCTCGCGCACCGTGGTGGCGTGGAAGCCCTTGGTGCCGAACACCGCCAGCGCGCCCTCGATCAGCTTGGCACGGCGCTGCCGCTGCCGCTCTTCGGGCAGCACGCCGCCATAGCGGCGCTTGTTCGCGGGGGTGGGGTCGGGGCGTGGGCTTTCCATGGGGATCCCTATGTTGACATGATCTGTTGTCAAAGATATTGTGACAATCGTTCTTGTCAAAAATCAAGTGCAACCCGTCACATGCCCGCTGTCCCTCCGGCGGGCCGCCCCTCACCCTCCCCGCTTGTCATGAAGCCGCAGGATCACGCTCAACAGGGTGCCAACCCGGCATCCACGCCCCAACGCCATCGCGTCATCGTCGTCGGCACAGGCTTTTCGGGTCTGTGCATGGGCGTGAAGCTGCGAGAGGCCGGTGAAGACGATTTCGTGCTGCTGGAACGCGCCCACGAGGTCGGCGGCACCTGGCGCGACAACACCTATCCGGGTTGCGGCTGTGACGTGCCCTCGCACCTGTATTCCTTTTCCTTCGCCCCCAACCCGAACTGGTCGCGCCTGTACGCGCCGCAGGCCGAGATCCTGGCCTACCTGAAAGACGTGGCACGGCGCTTCGACCTGATCCGTCACATCCGCTTCGGCACCAACCTGGTGGGCGCCCGGTACGACGAAACGCGGCGGCTGTGGGTGGTGCGCGCCGAGGACGGGCGTGTCTTAGAGGGCGAGGTGCTGGTCTCCGGCATTGGCGGCCTGAGCAACCCGCTCGTGCCCGACCTGCCCGGTCTTGCGCGCTTCCGCGGGCGGGTCTTCCATTCCGCCACCTGGGAACACGACCACGACCTGAGCGGGCGTCGCGTCGCGGTGGTGGGCAGCGGGGCCAGCGCCATCCAGTTCGTGCCTGCCATCGCCCCGCTGGTCGACCGGCTGGACTACTACCAGCGCACACCGCCATGGGTGATCCCCAAGGACGACCGGCCGCTGACCGAGCGCGAACGCGCCGACTTCGCGGCCCACCCCTGGCGCCAGCAGATGCAGCGCCTGCGCCAGTACTGGCTGATGGAAGCCCGCTTCCTGGCCTTCAAGTACAAGCCGGAGTGGATGCAACTGGTGGCCAGGATGGGCCGCCACCGCATCGAGCGAAGCATCCGCGACCCGCAGCGGCGCGCCCAGGTCACGCCGGATTACACGCCCGGCTGCAAGCGGCTGCTGATCTCCAACGACTACTACCCCGCCCTGGCACGCACCAATGTCGACGTGATCACGGACGGCATCCGCGAAGTGACCGAAACCGGCATCGTGACGCAGGACGGCACGCTGCGCGAGGTGGACACCCTCATCTTCGGCACGGGCTTCAAGGTCGCAGACCCCATCCCGAAGGGCACGGTCTACGGCCGGGGCGGCCTGGACCTGGCCGACGCCTGGCGCGACGGGCCCGAGGCCTACATGGGCATTACCGTCGCGGGCTTTCCCAACTTCTTCATGCTGATGGGCCCCAACACCGGGCTCGGCCACAACTCCATGGTGTTCATGATCGAGTCACAGGCGCACTACATCGTCGAGGCGCTGAAGGCCATGCGCGAACGCCGCCTGCGCACGCTGGAAGTCCGGCCCGCCGCCCAGACCCGCTTCGTGAACGAGGTGCAGCAGCAGTTGCAGCGCACCGTCTGGCAATCCGGCTGCAAGAGCTGGTACCTGACGGCGCAGGGCCGCAACATTTCGCTGTGGCCTGGGTTCACCTTCACCTACCGCATCAAGACCCGCCGCTTCAACCTCCAGCCTTACCGGAGCGAACCCGCATGAGCATCCAGTCCGTCCTCACCAACCTGGTCCTGCGCTGGCAGTTCAAGCGGGGCAGCCGTGGCCCGTTGAACGTGGCCGCTGCCCGTCACAAGGTCGATCAACTGGCACGACGCTACCCGCCGCCGCCGGCCAGCGTGCGGCACACCCCGGTGCCGGCCGACCCGGCCCGCGGCCTGTGCCCGGCCGAGTGGTTGAGCGTGGCCGCGCCCAAGCGCACCGTGCTGTACTTCCACGGCGGGGGCTACTTCTTCTGCAGCCTGGCCACCCACCGCCCGACCTGTGCCTACCTGGCCCGCACCGCCGAGGCCCGGGTGCTGTCGGTGGACTATCGCATGGCGCCGGAACACACCTGCCCGGCCGCCGTCGACGACGCGCTGGCCTGGTGGAAGGCCTTGCTGGCCGAGGGCACGAAGCCGGAGGACGTCGTGTTTGCGGGCGACTCGGCCGGCGGCGGCCTGGCTCTGGCCACGCTGGTGGCGGCCCGGGACGCCGGCCTGCCGCTGCCGGCCGGCGCGGTGCTGTTCTCGCCGTGGTGCGACCTGAGCTGTTCCGGTGACACGATGCAGACACTGGCCAAGGCGGATGTGATGTTCAACCCCCACTTGCTGCCCGAAGCCGCCGCCCTGTACCTGGCAGGCCGCCCGGCGACCGATCCGCTGGCCTCCCCCTTGTTTGCCGACCTTCAGGGCCTGCCCCCGCTGATGATCCACGCCAGCCGCCACGAAATCCTGCTGGCCGACTCCACGCGCCTGCACGACCGTGCCAGCGTGCAAGGGGTTCGCAGCGAGCTGCACCTCAAGTCGCGCATGCCGCATGTGTGGCCCACGATGCTGATGCTGCCCGAGGCCCGCCGCACCCTGGCCGACTGCGGGCGCTGGATCGCCCAGCGCACCGAAGCCGCCCGCCCGGGCGCGCGCCCCCTTTCCTGACCTGCTCCCTCATCACATGAAGTCTTTCAAGGACAAGGTGGCCGCCATCACCGGCGCGGCCTCCGGCATGGGCCGCACCCTGGCCGTCGAACTCGCCCGCCGCGGCTGCCATCTGGCGCTCAGCGATGTCAACGAAACCGAACTGGTCCGCACGGCCGAGCTGGCCTCGGCCCATGGCGTGCGGGTCACGCTGCGCCGCCTCGACGTGGCCAACCGCGCCGATGTCTTCGCGTGGGCCGATGAGGTGGTGCGGGATCATGGGCGCGTCAACCTTGTCTTCAACAACGCCGGGGCCGCCTACAGCCCGAGCACGCGTGCCGGGCGCGAGGTGGCGGTGATCGAGCGTGGCGAGGCCTGGGGCGAATCCTCGGGTGCCAATGCCGGCACGCTGTCGCTGCAGATCAAGCGCAACGAAGTGCTGCAGGTCAGCCGTCGTGCCATCGAGCTGTGGCGCGATTTCCAGGAGATCGACGGCATCGAGGTCGGCTTCGCACAGATCGGCGGATTGCGCGTCGCGACGAACGAGCGCGAACTGGCGATGCTGCGACGATCGCAGCGCGAACAGGCCGCGCTGGGCGTCGAAACGGAATGGTACGAGGGCAACCGTCTGCGCGACTTGGCGCCGTGGCTCGGGCAGGATGTACGCGCTGCCACGTTCTGCGCGTGGGACAGCATGTCGGTGCCGCTCACCTCGGGTCATGGCCTGGCGCTGGCCGTACAGCGTGCCGGCGCGGTGCTGTGCCCCAACGCCGAGGTCCGCGGCTTCGCGCACGACGGCAAGGGCTTCAGGATCGACACGCAGGCGGGCGCCGTCACGGCCGATCGCGTCGTCATCGCGACCGGGGCGTGGACCGGCGGCGTGGCGCGGATGCTCGGCGTCGACCTGCCGGTGGCGACCGACGTGAACATGCTGACCATCACCGAGCCGGTGCCCCCGCTGATCGACCGCGTCATCACCCATATCGGCGGCATCCTGTCCTTGAAGCAGTATCCCAACGGCACCTGCCTGATCGGCGGC
>JAJUHM010000215.1 GCA_029279925.1 Aquabacterium olei | reverse complement strand
GCTTCAAGGGGGATCCATCCGGATCATGGTCGGGCGCGCACCGCGATGAGGCGTGTCATCGATCTTCTGCAGCATGGCGGTCTTGTTGTTGCAGTAGATCGAGACAGAGATGGACCAGAAGTTTGCCGACCGCCGGGCGTTCATCGGTGGCCTGGGGGCCGCCGCGCTGGCGATGCCGGTGTTGCTTGGGGCGCCGCACGCAGAAGCGGCGGTGCCGCCCTTCGTGCATGGTGTGGCCAGTGGAGACCCGCTGGCTCAGCGCGTGATCCTGTGGACCCGCGTGACCGCATCGGGCGATGCCAATCCCCGCGTGCTGTGGGAGGTGGCGCTGGACGCTGCCTTCACGCGCCTGGTGCGCAGCGGGGTCGTGCGCACCAGCGCCGCCCGCGACTTCACCGTGAAGGTGGACGTGGATGGCCTGAACCCGGACACGGTGTACCACTATCGTTTCAACTACAACGGGGTTCGCTCTCCGGTCGGCCGTACCCGCACGCTGCCGGTCGTGGCGCGCGAGCCCATCCGTCTGGCGGTGTTCTCGTGCTCCAATTATCCCGCCGGATACTTTCACGCTTATGCGCAGGCGGCCCGCATGGCGGATCTGCATGCTGCGGTGCACCTGGGCGACTTCATCTATGAGTACGGCCGGGGCGGGTACGCGTCGGATGACGCGGCGGCGATGGGCCGCGAAGTGCAGCCGCCGCACGAGTGTCTGAGCCTGACGGATTACCGCATCCGCCATGCGCAGTACCGGACCGACCCAGGCCTGCAGGCGCTCATGGCCAGTGTGCCGATGATCGCAGTGTGGGACGACCACGAGGTGTGCAACAACACCCACCTGACCGGTGCCGCGAACCACACGGCCGGTGTCGAGGGCGACTACGTCACGCGCCGGGACGCCGCGCTGAAGGCTTACCATGAATGGCTGCCCGTGCGCACGCCGGACAGTGGGGACCTGCGTCGGATCTACCGGTCATTCGACTTCGCTGACGTGCTGTCGCTGCACATGCTGGAGACGCGTCTGCTGGCCCGCACGGCGCAGTTGTCGGCCGCCGATTTCGTCGGCCCCGATGGCATCGATGCCGCGGCCCTGTATGCCGCGGCGAACGCGCCCGACCGCGCCCTGATGGGGGCCACCCAGCTGAGCTGGCTGCAGACCCAGATGGCGCAGTCGCGTGCCACCTGGCAAGTGCTGGGGCAGCAGGTGGTCATGGGGCAGATGGACATCCCCGCGGCCATCGGCCTGGGGCAGATCTCCGTGGGCGGCTACGAGGCGCTGACGCACAAGGCCGCGACCCGACCTGGCGAGCTGACTCGCGCCGAGCGCTACATCCTCAATCAGCCCGTGGTGCCCTTGAACCTGGACGCCTGGAGCGGCTACGGGGCCGAGCGCGAGGCCGTGTTCGCCGCTGCGCGCCGCCTGGATCGGAACCTGGTCGTCCTGGCTGGAGACACGCACAACGCTTGGGCCAACGACCTGGTGGACCCGTCCGGGAACGCGGTGGGCGTCGAGTTCGCCACGCCGGGCGTTTCGTCGCCGGGCATGGAGGCAGCCCGGCGCACGGACGATCCCGAGCAGCTTGCGCGCTGGATGGTGGACAACGTGCCGTACCTGCGCTACGCCGAGACGCGCCGTCGCGGCTTCATGGTGGTGTCGGCCACCCGCGAGGTCTGCCAGTCCACCTGGTACTTCGTGGACACCGTCAAGTCCGACCGCCACCGGCTGGAGCCCGGCCCCACGTGGCAGACCCTGCCCGGCGCCGGCCAACGCCAGCTGATGCCGCTGGCCTGACCCCCATCTCCCGTTTGTTGTTTTACCGGATCACATCATGAGCTTTCAAAAGAACCTCGCCGCCCTGGCGCTGGCTGCCGTGCTGCCTTCGACCCACGCTGCCGTGAGTGTCACGCTGGCGCCCGAAGCGGGCGGCCTGTCGGTCTTCGAGTACACGCAGTCGTTCGACAGCCTGGCTTCCTCGGGCAGCAGCGTGGCCTGGGCCAATGACAGCACGCTGGCCGGCTGGTCGCTGTTCGACAGCACCAAGAGCGCGAAGACCACCTACCGCGCCAGCGACGGCAGCGACAGCACCGGCATCTTCTACAGCTATGGCAATTCGAGCGACCGCGCGCTGGGCGCCGTCGGATCGGCCGGCGCCTACTGGGGCGCGCCGCCGTCGGGTGCCCTGTCGGGCTACATCGCCCTGGCCCTGCGCAACGACACGGGCCAGGCCCTCAGCAGTGTGGGCGTTTACTGGGAGGCCGAGCAGTGGCGCCTGGGCGCAGGCAACCCGGGCAGCGACACGCTGGACTTCCGCTACGGCTTCGGCGGCACGTTCAAGGGCGTGAGCACCTGGATCAACCCGGGCGTGTCTTTCAAGTACAACTCGCCGGTCTACAACACCACGTCGGGCGCCGGCGCCGGGATCGACGGCAATGCCAACGCCGTGAGCCTGGGTGGCGACATCGCCCTCGACTGGCAGCCGGGCCAGACCCTCTGGCTGACCTGGATCGACTACAACAGCGCGGGCAACGACCACGGGCTGGCGATCGACAACGTGTACGTGAGCACCGCCGTGGCCGCTGTGCCCGAGCCGTCCGCGGTCTGGTTGGCCCTGGTGGGGCTCGGCGTGGCCGTGGCTGGGGCGCGTCGCCGCGGCCTGCGCGCCTGAGGAGACCGGCATGAGCGTGTTCTGTCGTGGGCAGGCGGTGCTGCTGGCACTGGCCTGTCTGGGCGCGATGCCGCTGGCGCGTGCCGAACTGCCTGTGAAGCTGGATGGCAGCGGGCGCTACGTGTACCGCCAGGACTTCAACACCCTGGGGGCGGTCAGCCGCACGTACGACTGGGTGGACAACCGGACCTTGCCCGGCTGGTCGTTGCTGAACTTCGTGGAGCAGCCGCTGGTCACGCCCACCTACCGAGCCGATGTGGGCGATGACGGCTCAGGGAGCTTTTACAGCTACGGGCTGGAGGGCGATGCCAACCGCGCGCTGGGCGCGCTCGGCTCGGGCGCAGCCTATTTCGGCACCCCTGCCGCCGGTGCGCTGGCGGGCTACATCACGGTGGCCTTTCGCAACCTGTCGGGGCAGGATCTGGACCGCATCGCCGTGCGGTTTCAGGGACAGCAATGGCGCCAGGGCGCGAGCGACAACCTCAACACCATGGTGTTCGAGTATGGCGTGGGCGAGGTCTTCGGCCACGTGAACTGGGTGCGCCCGGGCAAGGGGTTCGACTTCGAGTCGCCCTCTCCGTTGATCGGGACGCCTGAAGGGCAGATCGTCAATGGGCGGGATCCGCTGGCGAGCGCCAGGCTGGGTGGCAGTCTGCCGACCGTCTGGCCGGCCGGGACCAAGTTGTGGCTGCGGTGGGCATTCTTGAACAACCACGGCTTCGACCACGGGCTGGCCATCGACGACGTGGAGTTCCGCGCAGAGCGCGCGCCGCGTTGAGCGGATCACACCGGCTGGCGGCGGCTCAAGCTATCGCCAGCACGGGGTGGCGCGTGATAGGCGGCGCAGGGCCTGGATCGCGGCCTTGCGTGCCAGGTTCTGTCTGTGGGTGATCCACGCCAACCGCGTGGCCGCATCCGCGCCCAGATCGCGAGGCGCGCCGTCACAGCGCGCCATGGCCATTTGCAGGTCATGCCATTCACCCAGAAGCCGCTGGGCAACGCGGAGGCGGCGCACATAGGCCTTGCGCTCGGCCTCCGGCAGATGGGGGCGCAGCCACAGCAGGGCCTGCTGCAGACGCTTGCAGCGCTTGCGTTCACTGTGCAGGGCGTCGTCGTCCAGGGCCGGCCCGGCGCGTGATGCCTCTGCGATCCGGGCATGCCAGCGGTCGAGCCGACGCAGCAGATGGCGGCGCCAGGCATCGCGTGCGTGAGGGGCCAGCGGCGCCAGGGCCGCCGTGTGGAGCCACTGCGCCAGTTCGTGCCACGCGCGCATGAAGGCGGCGTCGGGGGCGAAGCAGGCAGGCAGGTCGTCCCGGCTCAGGGCCACTGCCCCGCTGTCCCGGATTGCCAACCAGGGCGCAAGCTGCTGCCAGGCTGCCGGACCCAGCAGGTCACGCAGCACATCCTCGTCACGCGAGACGCCCAGCAGCCGGAAGGTCTGGGTCCAGACCAGGGATTCCGGCGCTGTGTGTTCGCCTCCCCGGGCCAGGTCGAATGCGCTGCGCAGGCGGCGCAAGCCGCTGCGGCACTGGTGCACGGCCTCGGTGTCGACCTGTCCCTCGGCCAGGCGCGCGACCGGGTCGCGCAGCTCGTCCAGACACGACTGCAGCCACCGCAGCAGGGTGGCATCGGCGTCGGGCAGCGTGTGCAGTCGATGTTGCGCAGTCGGCATGTCGGTCAGGCGGGCGGGCGTCGCTGACAGCGTACGGCCCGCTTGTGACAAGGACATGCCCGTGCCGTGACAACCCCTCAGTGCAAGAGGTCGAAGAGTGCGCGGGCCACGACCTTGGTCGCGCGGCGCAGGTCTTCCAGGACCAGGTGCTCGTCGGCGCGCTTGGCGTTCGACTCGAACACGGTGCGGGGGCCGGCGCCGTAGATCACCGCCGGGATGCCGTGGGCGCAGTACAGCCGCACATCGGTGTAGAGCGGGGTGCCGCTGGTGGGAATGGGCTCACCGAAGACGGCCTGACCATGACGCTGCAGGGCCTCGACCAGGGGCGCGTTGCCGGGCAGGGGCTTGAGCGCATGGGCCAGCAGCAGGCGCTTGATCTCGACCGTGATGCCCGGGAAGCTGGCAGCGGCTTCCTGGATCACCCGGCGGATGTCGGCTTCGACGGCCACCGTGTCTTCCTCGGGGATCATGCGGCGGTCCAGCTTGAGCACGACCTTGCCAGGCACGACGTTGGTGTTCGTGCCGCCTTCGATGCGTCCGACGTTCAGGTAGGGGTGTGTGATGCCGGGCACCTGCGAGGTGACCTGCTTGTACTTCGTGTTCTGTGCATAGAGCGCGTTCAGGATCGCCACTGCGCCCTGCAGCGCATCGACCCCGGTGTGCGGGATGGCGGCATGGGCCATGGTGCCGTGTACCGTCACCTCCATCTGAAGGCAGCCGTTGTGCGCGGTGACCACCTCGTAGCTGAAGCCGGCGGCAATCAGCAGATCCGGCCGCGTCAGGCCTTGCTTGAGCAGCCAGCCCGGGCCCAGTTCGCCGCCGAACTCCTCGTCATAGGTGAAGTGCAGCTCGACACCGCCCTGGAGCGTCGGCGCGTGGGCCTGCACCACCAGGGCGTCCAGCGCCCGCAGGGCGAAGGTGAAGGTGGCGAAGTCGCTTTTGCTGACCGCGGCCGCGCGACCGTAGAGCTTGCCATCGACCACCTCGCCGCCATAGGGATCGTGCGTCCAGCCTTCACCCGGGGGCACCACGTCGCCGTGGGCGTTGAGCGCGACCACGCGGCCGCCTTCGGCAAAGCGACGGCGCACGATCAGGTTGGTGAGGCTTTGCAGGCCGTATGCATGCACTTCGGTGGCGGGCACGGCATGGCGCTCGGCCGTGTAGCCGAAATCCGCCAGCAGGCTGGCGGTGCGCTCGGCGTGGGGGGCGTTGTTGCCCGGCGGGGTGTCGGTCGGCACCTGCACCAGCGCCTGCAGAAAGCGAACCTCGTCATCGAAGTGGGCGTCGATCCAGGCATCGAGGGCCGTGTAAGCGGCGTCGAGGGGGCTTGCGGCGGGGAGGGCGGGGCTGTTCATGGGCGGGGATGGAGAAGGGCGGTCGATGGGGGCGGTGGGCGGGCGAATGCGAGGGCGCGTCAGAGCGCGGCCAGCAGGTTCATGAAGGCCACGACGGCCCGCTGGGCATCGTCGTTGGTGACGGTTTCAAGCGGGTTGTGGCTGATGCCAGCGTTGCCGCCGCGCACGAACAGCATGGCCTGGGGCATGCATTGGTGCAGTTTCATGGCGTCGTGGCCTGCGCCGCTGGGCAGGCGGTACACCGGCAGCCCCATCTGTTGCACGGCGGC
>JAJUHM010000214.1 GCA_029279925.1 Aquabacterium olei | reverse complement strand
GCTGCTGGCGCTGGCGGCGCCTTTTCTGCTGCTGGTGCCGACGGCCACAGGCCTGTGGCTGGGCGAAGGTCGGATGTGGCCGATCAATGTGGCGCAGGTGGCGGCGCCCGCGACCGTGCTGATCGGGCTGGCCGGGGCCTGGTGGATCCAGGGCGATTCGCAGCGCAGCGCCCCCATGGTGGTGCTGGTGCTGACGGCATGGGTCACGGGCAAGTCGCTGGTGGCCGTGGTCACGGCCTTCCGCGCGCTGCGGGACGCCGACCGGCGCGATGCCCGGGTGGCCGATGAACTGTCGGCATCGCGGCTGACGGACTACTGGCGGCCGCAGCCGCGCTGGTGGCACGACGCGGGCTTTGTCGCGACGATCGGGGTCACGAACGTCATCAGCCTGTTGAACTACCGTGCCTCGCTGTTCCTGGTCGAGCGTTTTCATGGCCTAGCCTCGGCCGGCACCTACTCGGTGGCGGTCACGGTGGCCGAGCTGTTGTGGCTGCTGTCCTCGTCGGTCACGGTGTCGGCCTATGCCCGCATCGGCCACCCGGAGGTGCGCGTGGCCGCCGCGATGACGGTGCAGGCGGTGCGCATCAACGTGCTGGCCACCGTGCTGGCGGCGCCTGTGCTGCTGGCTGGTGCCTGGTGGGCCTTGCCTGCCGTGATGGGGGAGGCCTATGGCGCCTCCCTGCTGCCGCTGGCGGCCCTGTTGCCCGGGGTGGCGGCGTACGCGGCGGCCTCCAGCCTGTCGGCGTTCTACACCAACCACCTGGGGCGGCCGCAGCTGTCCGGGGGCATCGCGGGCCTGTCGCTGGCCGTGAGTTTCGGGCTCGGCCTGTTGCTGGTGCCCCGGTGGGGCGCCCTGGGGGCCGGGGTGTCGTCCACCGTGGGCTACCTCCTGGCCATCACCGTGGCATACGGGGTGTTCCTGCGCCACGCGGGCCTGCCGGTGCGGGCGCTGTGGACGCCGTCCCTCACCCGGGTGCCCCCTTCTGGCCATGCGGCCTGATCGGGGACAATACCGGCCCATGTCCGTCCTGAGCCTGCGTCTCAAGCATTTCCTGGTCCGCCTGCTGTCGGTCTTCACCGGGCCGCGCATCGTCTATGGCTGGCGCCATCCGGACGGGCGGCTGTGCCCGCACACGCGGGTCAGCACGCACAGCTGCCTGGAAGGGCTGTCCGGTCTGCGGCTGGGCGACCACGTCTTCATCGGCCACTTCAACCGGCTGGACGGCTCCAACGGCCTGGAGATCGAGGAGGGCGTCCAGGTGACCAGCCACGTGGCCATCCTGAGCCACTCCAGCCACCGCGCAGTGCGGGTCATGGGGCGACGCTACATCCATGACCCGAATCCGGCCGGCTACGTGCGCCGCGCCACGCGCATCGGGGCCTACAGCTTCATCGGCCCGCACAGCGTGATCGCGCCGGGCACCCAGATCGGCAAGGGCGTGATCGTGCAGGGCTACAGCTTTGTTTCCGGCGAAGTGCCGGACTTCGCCATCGTGGGGCCGCAGGCCCACGGCAAGCCGGCCGTGGTGCTGGGCGACACACGCGAACTGGACCGCGACGTGCTGCGGCGCCACCCTGAACTGCACGACGTGTACGCCCGGTGGGCGGGGCTGGACAACCTGCGTCGCGCGCTGGGGGGCGACGTGCCCGATGGCGCGGTGGCCAAGGAGCGGCCATGAGCGCGTGCCCGGTGCGCATCCTGTTCTTTGCCGATGCGGCGAGCGTGCACACGCGCCGCTGGGTGGCCGCGGCCGTCGAGCGGGGTGCCGAAGCCGTGGTCGTGACGCGCCAGCCGGCCGAGGTGCCGGGTGCGCGCGAGGTCATCGCCATCCGGCCGGGCGGCGACAAGCCGGGCTGGTTCCTGGCCCTGCCCGAGGTGCGCCGCGTGGCCGCCGACCTGGCGCGGCGCTTCCAGCCCACGCTGGTTCACGGGCATTACGTCACCTCGTACGGCATGTGGGCCGCGGCGTGCGGGCTGAAGGTGCCGCTGGCGCTGACCGCATGGGGCAGCGACATCCTGGTCACCCCCCGTGAAAGCCGCCTGATGCGGCTGATCGTGGCCTGGTCGCTGCGCCGTGCCGACCTCATCACGGCCGATTCGATGGACATGCTCGACGCCATCGCGCGCTACCACCCGCAGGCCGCCTGCCACCAGATCCTGTGGGGTGCGGACACCGACCGCTTCGTGCCGGGCACGCCGGCGGAGGGCTTCGAGGTGGTGAGCCTGCGCAGCTGGGAACCGAACTACAACATCGACGTGCTCATCGAGGCCTTTGCCCGCTTCGTGCAGGCCCGGCCGGCGGCGGGCGCGCGTTTGCACCTGGGGTGGCGGGCCGATGGCCGAGGCGCTGAAGGCGCAGGTCGCCGGCCTCGGTCTGTCCGATCAGGTGCAGTTTCACGGTCGGGTGGGTGACCAGGCCATGGTCGATGCCATCCAGCGCAGCAGGGTGAGCCTGTCGGTGCCCACGAGCGACGCCACGTCGGTGTCCGTGCTGGAGTCGATGGCCTGCGGCCTGCCCCTGATCGCCACCGACCTGCCCGCCAACCGGCAGTGGCTGGACGCGCGCGGGGGCTGGATCGTGCCGGTGCGTGATGTCGCAGCGGTGAGCGCCGCGCTGCAACAGGCCCATGACCAGCCTGCGTTGACCGCCGCCATGGGCCTGCACAACCGCACCCTGATCGAGCGCGAGGCCTCGCGCCGCGGCCAGATGGACGCGATGTGGCGCCTGTACCTGAAGCTGCTGCAGCCCGTGTGCAAGGGGCCCCGCGCCTCGGCGCCGGTTCGCGGCTGAGGCTGTTTTCTTCTGCCGTCCGCCATGCCCATTGTTTCCGTCATCGTGCCCTGCCGCAATGAGCGCGACCACATCGAGGCCTTCTGCCGCAGCGTGGCGGCCCAGGCCGTGCCTGCCGGCTGGACGCTCGAGGTATGGGTGGCCGATGGCCTGAGCGACGACGGTACACGCGAGCGCCTGGCAGCGTGGTGCGCCACCGATCCACGCTTCGTGATGATCGACAACCCGGGTCGCATCGTCTCGTGCGGTCTGAACCGCTGCATCGAGCGGGCGCGCGGCGACTTCATCGTCCGCCTGGACGTGCACACCGTGTACGCCGACGACTACATCGCCGAGTGCCTGGCTGCGTGGCAGCGCACCGGTGCCGACAACGTGGGCGGGCCATGGAAGGCCGAGGCGGCTCCGGGTTCTGGCCAGGTCGTGCAGCGGGCGGTGGCGGCGGCCTTCCAGTCTCGCTGGGTGGCCGGCGGTGCGCGTTCGCGCGACCTGGCCTACGAGGGCGAGGTCGACACCGTCTACCTCGGGGCCTGGCCGCGCACCACGTTCGCGCGCTTCGGTGGTTTCGACGAGCAGCTGGTGCGCAACCAGGATGACGAGCACAACCTGCGCATCCACCGGGGTGGTGGGCGCATCTGGCAGTCGGCCCGCATCCGCTCGACCTATGTGCCGCGGGCCAGCAAGGCCGATGTGTTCCGTCAGTATCGTCAGTACGGCTACTGGAAGCCGTTCGTGATGAAGAAGCACGGCCAGCCGGCGGCGCTGCGCCACCTGGTGCCGGGGCTGTTCGTGGGCGCGCTGCTGCTGGCGCTGCTCGTCATGCTGGCGGGGGCAGCCGCGCTGTTGGCCTGGGCCCCGCCCGCCGGCACGCGCGCATCCGACGTGCTGGGCTGGGTCACCCTGCTGGCCTCGGTGGCGCTGATGGGTCTGTGCGTGGTGTACGGGGCCGCCGTCAGTGCCGTCAGCCTCGCGATCGCGCGCCAGCAGGGATGGGCGCTGCTGCGGCATCTGCCCGATGTGATCGGGGCCTACCAGATCGGCTACGGGCTCGGTTCCCTGCGCGGGTGGTGGGATGCCGTCGTGCGCGGTCGATCCGATCCGGCGTTTGGCCGGCTCACGCGGTGAGCAGGCCGATGACCGTCTGCCCTTCTTTGTCTTTTCTTTCTGCTGCGTTCGCGGAACAAACAGGATCACCTGATGAGCTCGTCTGACACCAAGCTGCCCTTCCTGCCTTTTGCGTTGCCGGAGATCGGTGAAGAGGAAATCGCCGAAGTGGTCGATGCGCTGCGTTCGGGCTGGGTCACGACCGGGCCGAAGACGCGCCAGTTCGAGCAGGACTTCGCCGCCTTCCTGGGTGAAGACGGGCTGCACGCCATTGCCGTGAACTCGGCCACGGCCGGGCTGCACCTGGCGCTGGAGGCCCTTGGCATCGGCCCGGGCGACGAGGTCATCACCACCACCCACACCTTCACCGCCACCGCCGAGGTCGTGCGCTACCTGGGGGCCGACGTCAGGCTGGTCGACATCGACCCCGCCACGCTGAACATCGATCCGGCCGCGATCGAGGCCGCGATCACCCCGCGCACCAAGGCCATCATGCCGGTGCACTACGCGGGCCTGGCCGTCGACATGGATGCGATCGCCGACATCGCGCGTCGCCACGGCCTGAAGGTGGTGGAAGACGCGGCCCATGCGCTGCCGACCACCTGGAAGGGTCGGCTGATCGGCACGCACGGCTCCGATGCCATCGTGTTCAGCTTCTATGCGAACAAGACGATGACGACGGGCGAGGGCGGCATGCTGGTCACACGCAGCAGCGAGCTGGCAGCGCGGGCCAAGGTCATGCGTCTGCACGGCATCAACCGCGATGCCTTTGACCGCTTCACGGCCAAGGTGCCGAGCTGGTATTACGAGATCGTCGCGCCCGGCTTCAAGTACAACCTGACCGACATCGCGGCGGCCCTGGGCCTGCACCAGCTCAAGCGCGTGCAGGGTTTTCAGGCCAAACGGGAGGCCCTGGCGCAGCGCTTCGACGCCGCGCTGGCCGACCTGCCGTTGATCCTGCCGCCCCGGCCGGTGCATGCCGGCGACCTGCACGCCTGGCACCTGTACGTGGTGCGCCTGAAGGACGACGCCGGCATCACCCGCGACCAGCTGATCGAGACCCTGTTTGCCGATGGCATCGGCGTGAGCGTGCACTACATCCCGCTGCACCTGCACCCGTACTGGAAAGAGCGCTACGCGCTGCAACCCGAGTCCTTCCCGCACAGCCAGAAGGCCTACGAGCGCATGGTCAGCCTGCCGCTGTACACGCGCATGACCGAGGCCGATGTGGACCGCGTGGTGGCCTCGGTGCGCCGCGCCTTCGGCCGCGGATGAGGCGCTGGCGCAGGATCACGGGCTGAGCGTGCGATGGGCGAGGAGATGAGCGACAAGGCGGGCGAGGTGAGGGCCGGGCCGACGGG
Source organism: Aquabacterium olei (assembly GCA_029279925.1). Taxonomy (GTDB): domain Bacteria; phylum Pseudomonadota; class Gammaproteobacteria; order Burkholderiales; family Burkholderiaceae_C; genus Aquabacterium; species Aquabacterium olei_A. The sequence continues at coordinate 709 of JAJUHM010000214.1, read as the reverse complement.
CAAGCGGCTGTTCGACCTGTGCGGCGCGGGGCTGGGGCTGCTGGTGCTCGGCCCGGCGCTGCTCTTGATCGCGCTGGCGGTGAAGCTCGACTCGCCCGGGCCGGTCTTCTTTCGCCAGGAGCGCGTGGGCCGTCACGGCCGCCTGTTTCACATCCACAAGTTCCGCACCATGCGGCACGAGCCAGCGGGCCAGGGCCTTCAGATCACCGTCGGGGCCGACCGCCGCATCACGCGGGTGGGCCGTTTCCTGCGGGCCAGCAAGCTGGACGAGCTGGCCCAGTTGATCGACGTGTGGCAGGGCACGATGAGCCTGGTGGGCCCGCGTCCCGAGGTGCCTCGCTATGTCGCGCATTACCCCGCCGCCCTGCGCGACAAGATCCTGTCGGTGCGCCCCGGCATCACCGACATCGCCTCGATCGAGTACCGTGACGAAAGCGCCGTGCTGGCGCGCGCGCCCGACCCCGAGCACGCCTACATCCACGAGGTGCTGCCGCACAAGCTGGCGCTGGCCGCGGCCTATGTGGACCAGGCCTCGGTGTGGCTGGACGTGCGGCTGATCTGCCGCACCGTCCTTGCCATCGCGCGGCGCTGACCCGCACCGCGTCCTGGCCGCGCAAGCCGTTATCCTTGGCGGCATGTACGCCTCTCACTTCGGCCTGAAGCGCGAGCCCTTTTCCATTGCCCCCGATCCCCGCTACCTCTTCATGAG
>JAJUHM010000213.1 GCA_029279925.1 Aquabacterium olei | reverse complement strand
GCAACCCTTAAACGCTTTTCACAACTTATGGTTAAGACCGATCGTCAGGGCGTTTACGCAACGGCAGTTCCGATTCAGAGCTTGAAGAAGCCGACCAGTTCAGCCAACTGCCGGCCCTGATCGGCCAGCGCCTGGGCCGAGGCCGAGGTCAAGACGGCCGCAAGAGCCAGGGCTGCGGGAATCAATCGCATGAAATCCTCCTGAAGGGGTTGTGGTTGTGAGCGCTTTGCGCGTTTGCGGCTCATTGTGAGGACAACCCTTCAGGCGGCGCTACCCCAAGCTTGACAATTCGCACCTGATGCCCCCGCGAACAGGGGGAACAAAGAGCGACGACACCGACAGCAGGCACGATGCCCCGCTGCCCGCCAGGGACGCGCGCCGGTCCCTAGAATGTTGGCGCCCCAGCGAACAGGCCCATACCACCATGTCCGATATCCGCATCCGCGGTGCCCGTCAGCACAACCTCAAGAACCTCGACCTCGACATCCGCACGGGTGAGCTGACGGTCGTGACCGGGCCCAGCGGTTCCGGCAAGTCGTCGCTGGTGTTCGACACGCTCTATGCCGAAGGGCAGCGCCGGTACGTGGAAACGTTCAGCGCCTACGCGCGGCAGTTCCTCGACCGCATGGACCGCCCCGCCGTGGACCGCGTGGAAGGGGTGCCGCCGGCCATCGCGATCGACCAGACCAACCCGGTGCGGACCTCCCGTTCCACCGTGGGCACAATGACGGAGCTGAACGACCACCTGAAGTTGCTGTTCGCCCGGGGAGCGCAGTTGTTCGACCAGGACACGGGCCAGCTGGTGCGCGAAGACACGCCGCAATCGGTGTTCGACGAACTGCTGCGTCGTTGCAGCGCCACCGAGGGCGGCCGGCGCGTGGTCGTGACCTTCGCGGCCGAACTGCCGGCCAACACCGGCACCGAGCAGATGGAGGAATGGCTGTCGGCCAGCGGTTTCTCGCGGGTGCAGGCGCAGCGGGTGGTGAAGGCCAGCAGCCTGCCGTCCGCAGCCTTGGCGGCGGGCCAGGCGCGTGCCACGGCCGCACTGGATGACGCCGACGCCCCGAAGAAAAAACCGGCGGCCAAGAAAGCGGCGGCGAAGAAGACAGCCAAAAGTGAAGCCGACGCGCCGGGGGCCGACGAGCGCCTGGTGCTCGACGTGGTGGTCGACCGATTCCGCATCGGCGCCGACCCGAGCGGGGCCGACCTCGACCGCCCCCGCGTGATGGAAGCGCTGGAAGTGGCCTTCAAGCGCGGCAGCGGCCACATCACCGTCTATGCATTGACCGACGACGAGCCCGAGCTGTGGCGCTTCTCGGCCGGCCTGCACTGCCCGGACAGCCACCGCCGCTACAGCACGCCGCAGCCGGGCATGTTCTCGTTCAACTCGGCCGCGGGCGCCTGCCCCACCTGCCGAGGCTTCGGCCGCGTCATCGGCGTGGACTGGGGCCTCGTCATCCCGGATGCGAAGAAGACGCTGCGGGGCGGCGCCATCAAGCCACTGCAGACGCCCGCCTGGGCCGAATGCCAGGACGACCTGATCAAGTACGCGGGCGATGCCGGCGTGCCGCGCGACACCGCGTGGTCGCAGATGAGCGCCGAACACAAGCACTGGGTGCTGGAGGGCGACCCTGACTGGAAGGGCAACTGGAACAAGCAGTGGTATGGCATCCGCCGCTTCTTCGAGTACCTGGAAAGCAAGGCCTACAAGATGCACATCCGCGTGCTCTTGTCGAAGTACCGCAGCTACACGCCCTGCCCCACCTGCGACGGCGCCCGCCTGCAACTGGAATCGCTGTTGTGGCGTCTGGGTTCCAAGGCCGATGCCGACGCGGTGCTGCTGCCCGGCAAGCGCTTCAGCCCCAAGGGCCTGCCGCTGCCGCGTGATGCTTTCGAGGCCCTGCCCGGCCTGAGCCTCCACGACCTGATGCTGCTGCCGATCGACCAGCTGCAGCGCTTCTTCAGCTTCGTGACGCTGGCCAACCGGGGCGACAACGAGGCCCTGGCCCTGCTGCTGGACGAAATCCGCACGCGCCTGAAGTACCTGGTCGATGTGGGCCTGGGTTACCTGACGCTGGATCGGCAAAGCCGCACGCTCTCGGGTGGCGAGGTGCAGCGCATCAACCTGACCACGGCGCTGGGCACCTCGCTGGTCAACACCCTCTTCGTGCTCGACGAGCCCTCGATCGGCCTGCACCCGCGCGACATGGACCGCATCAACCTGGCCATGCAGCGCCTGGTGGACGCGGGCAACACGCTGGTCGTGGTCGAGCACGACCCCGCCGTGATGCTGGCCGCCGACCGCGTCATCGACATGGGCCCCGGCCCGGGCCACCAGGGTGGGCGGATCGTGTTCGATGGCTCACCGGATGAGCTCAAGCGCGCCGAAACGCTGACCGGTGCTTACCTGGGTGCGCGCCGCACCATCGGCATCGGCAAACGCCGCCCGGTGGAAGAGAACACGCCGAGGCTGATCCTGCAGGGCGCCCGCGAGCACAACCTGAAGAACTTGAACGTCGACTTCCCGCTGCGGCGGCTGGTGGGCGTCACCGGCGTGAGCGGTTCGGGCAAGTCCTCGCTGATCCAGGACATCCTGCACCCGGCCCTGCTGCGCCACTTCGGCCAGGCCACCGAAAGCCCGGGCGAGCACGACGACCTGCTGGGCGCCGACTGGCTCAGCGGCGTGAGCTTTGTCGACCAGTCGCCGATTGGCAAGACGGCACGCTCGAACCCGGCCAGCTACGTGGGCGCCTTCGATGCCGTGCGCACGCTGTTCGCCACCACGCCGCTGTCGCGCGAACGCAAGTACACCGCGGGCACCTTCAGCTTCAACGCGGGCAACGGCCGCTGTCCCACCTGCGGCGGCTCGGGCTTCGAGCACGTCGAAATGCAGTTCCTGAGCGACGTCTACCTTCGCTGCCCGGATTGCGACGGCACGCGCTTCCGCGCCGAGGTGCGCGAGGTGCAGATCGAGCGGCTGAACAAGAAGCTCAGCATCTCGGACGTGCTGGAGCTGACCGTGGCCGAGGCCGTGCGCCTGTTCGCGCAGGATGTGGACGTGGTGCGTGCGCTGCAGCCGCTGGCCGATGTGGGCCTGGACTACGTGAAGCTGGGCCAGCCGGTGCCGACGCTTTCGGGCGGTGAGGCGCAGCGCCTGAAGCTGGCCGGCCACCTGGTGGAAGCCGCCGCGCAGATGAGCAAGAGCGGCCAGCGCACCGCACGCAAGGGCACCCTCTTCCTGTTCGACGAGCCGACCACCGGCCTGCACTTCGACGACATTGCGAAGCTGATGCGCGCCTTCGGCAAGCTGCTGGACGCGGGCAACAGCATCATCCTGATCGAGCACAACCTGGACGTGATCCGGGCCTGCGACTGGCTGATCGAGCTGGGCCCCGAAGGCGGCGATGCCGGCGGGCAGATCGTGGCCACCGGCGCGCCGGAAACGCTGAAGCTGGGCCGCACCCACACCGCCGTGGCGCTGCGTGAGTATGAACAGGCGCTGGGCCTGAAGGACGAAACAGGCTCATCCGATGAGCCTTCAAAACCCATCGCCCCCACCAAGGCGAAGGGGCGCGGCAAGCCGGCGCCGGCCGGCGAGACCGCAACGACCCCAGCCGCGCCCAACCGCGTCATGGTGCCCGCGGCCAACGACAGCACCGCCCTGCTCGCAGCCGAAGCCACGCCCACCTACGCGCTGGCCGCCAGCGACGACGGCGTCTCGCTGCAAGCCCTCATCAAGGCCCGTCGCGAACAACGCCGTGCGGCGGCCGCCAAGGCCCCAGGCCACGATGCCATCGAGGTCGTCAACGCCCACGAGCACAACCTCAAGGGCCTGAGCGTGCACATCCCGCGTGGCAAGTTCAACGTGGTCACGGGCGTGTCGGGCTCGGGCAAGTCGACGCTGGCCTTCGACATCCTGTTCAACGAAGGCCAGCGCCGCTACCTGGAATCGCTCAACGCCTACGCGCGCTCGCTGGTGCAACCGGCTGGCCGCCCCGAGGTCGATGCGGTCTACGGCATCCCGCCCACCGTGGCCATCGAGCAGCGCCTGTCGCGCGGCGGGCGCAAGTCCACCGTGGGCACCACCACCGAGGTGCACCACTTCCTGCGCCTGCTGTACGTCAAGCTCGGTGTGCAGCACTGCCCCTGCTGTGTCGACGCCAACGGCCATCCCATCCCGGTGCTGCCGCAGACCCCCGAGGCCATCGCCGCCCAATGGGTCCGGGATCACCGCGGCCAGCACATCGGCCTGATGGCGCCGCTGGTGGTGAACCGCAAGGGCATCTACACCGAGCTGGCCAAGTGGGCCGCCGGCAAGGGCTTCACGCACCTGCGGGTCGATGGCGAGTTCCTGCCCGTCGCGGGCTGGGGCACGGCCAAGGGCCCGAAGATCGACCGCTACCGCGAGCACACCATCGAGCTGCCGGTGGGCGACGTCGTCGTCACGCCCGAGAACGAAGGCCGCCTGCGCGAATTGCTGGCCAGCGCGCTGGAACACGGCAAGGGCGTGGTGCACCTGATCACCGGGCTCGATGGCCTGGCCGATGCGCTGGCCACGGGCAAATCGACGCTGCACATGGGCCGCGTGAAGGTGTTCTCCACGCAGCGCGCCTGCCCGAGCTGCGGCACCAGCTTCCCCGAGCTCGACCCGCGCCTGTTCAGCTACAACAGCAAGCACGGCTGGTGTCCCGATTGCGTGGGCACCGGGCTGGCGCTGACGCGCGAGCAGCGCCTGGCGCTGGATGACTCGCAACAGGACGACAACCGCGGCCGCGAACAGACCTTTGCCGAGCCCGAGGTCGAGGACGTGGAAGACGTCGAATGCGGCACCTGCCACGGTGCTCGCCTGAACGCGGTGGCGCGCGCGGTGCAACTGCGCGGCGATTCGATTGCCGATGTGTCGGCTCTGGCCGTGAAGGACGCGCGCAAGTGGGCTGAGAAGCTCAAGCTCGATGGCCGCGAGGCCACGATCGCGCGTGACATCGTCAGCGAGATCAAGTCGCGCCTGGCCTTCATGGAGCAGGTGGGCCTGGGCTACCTCAGCCTGGACCGCGCCGCACCCACGCTGTCGGGCGGCGAGGCCCAGCGCATCCGCCTGGCGGCGCAACTGGGCAGCAACCTGCAGGGCGTGTGCTACGTGCTGGACGAGCCGACCATCGGCCTGCACCCGCGCGACAACCAGCTGCTGCTCGATGCCCTGCACACGCTGGGCAAGGAAGGCAACACCCTGGTCGTCGTCGAACACGACGAGGACACCATCCGCCGCGCCGAGCACGTCATCGACATCGGTCCGGGCGCCGGCGTGCGCGGCGGCACGGTGGTGGCCCAGGGCACGGTGGCCGACATCATGGCCTCGGTCGATTCGGTGACAGGGCGCTGCCTGCGGGCGCCGATGGTGCACCCGCTGCGTCGAGATGAAGAGGGCCAGCCCCTGCCGCGCCGTGCCATCGCGGCCGACACCCCGCTGCTGACGGTGAAGAAGGCCCGGCTGCACAACCTCGACCAGGTCACGGTGGAGGTGCCACTCCACCGGTTGGTGGCCGTCACCGGTGTGTCGGGCTCGGGCAAATCGACCTTTGCGCGCGACGTGTTGCTGGCCAACGTGCAGGCCGCTGTTGCCATCCCGCCTAAGGCCCGTGCCACCACCCGGCCCACGTGGCATGGGTGCGAAGGCATCGACGGCTGGGGCCTCGTCGACCGCGTGCTCGAAGTCGACCAGACGCCGATCGGCAAGACCCCACGTTCATGCCCGGCCACCTACATCGGCTTCTGGGACACGATCCGCAAGATGTTTGCCGACACGCTGGAAGCGCGCGCGCGCGGCTGGGGCCCGGGCCGCTTCAGCTTCAACACCGGCGAAGGCCGCTGCCCCGATTGCGAAGGCCAGGGCATTCGCACCATCGAAATGGCCTTCCTGCCCGACGTGAAGGTGCACTGCGACACCTGCAACGGCATGCGCTTCAACCCCGAGACGCTGGCGGCCACCTGGCGCGGCAAGCACATTGGCGATGTGTTGAAGATGGAGGTGGACG
>JAJUHM010000212.1 GCA_029279925.1 Aquabacterium olei | reverse complement strand
GGCGCTTCGGCAGGGCCGCCATCGCCAACTGCATCATCTCGAAGACCGATGACGTCTCCGACATGCTGGAACTGGCGCTGCTGCTCAAGGAAGCCGGACTGCTGCGCCCGCACGAGCAGGCCCTGGACGTCAACATCGTCCCGCTGTTCGAAACCATCGAGGACCTCGCCAACGCACCGGCGGTGATGAACCGGCTGTTCTCGCTGCCGAGCTATACGAGCCTGCTCGAATCGCGCGACGCGACCCAGGAGGTGATGCTCGGCTACTCCGACAGCAACAAGGACGGCGGTTTCCTGACCTCCGGCTGGGCACTCTACAAAGCCGAGATCGGCCTCGCCGAAGTCTTCGCCAAGCACGGCGTGCGCCTGCGCCTGTTCCACGGTCGCGGGGGCTCCGTCGGCCGTGGCGGCGGCCCCAGCTACCAGGCCATCCTGGCGCAGCCCGCCGGCGCCGTGCAAGGCCAGGTTCGCCTGACCGAGCAGGGCGAGGTGATCGCCGCCAAGTACGGCCAGCCCGAAACCGGCCGCCGCAACCTGGAGGTGCTGGTGGCCGCCACGCTGACCGCCAGCCTGCTGCCGCCCAACAAGGATGTGCCCGCCGAGTACCTCGACATCATGGAGGAACTGTCGGCCACGGCCTTCGCGGCCTACCGCAACCTGGTTTACGAGACCCCGGGCTTCGAGCAGTTCTTCTGGGAATCGACCGTCATCGCCGAGATTGCCCACCTCAACATCGGCAGCCGCCCGGCTTCCCGCAAGAAGTCGACCTCGATCGATGACCTGCGCGCCATCCCCTGGGTGTTCAGCTGGGCCCAGTGCCGCATCATGCTGCCAGGCTGGTATGGCTTCGGCAGCGCGGTCGAGGCCTATGTCCAGAAGCACGGCGAGGCCGGCCTGAAGCGCCTGCAGGCCATGCACGCCAACTGGCCTTATCTGTCCAGCCTGCTGTCCAACATGGACATGGTGCTGGCCAAGTCGGATCTGGCCATCGCCTCGCGCTACGCCGGGCTGGTGAGCGACAAGGCCTTGAGTGCCGCCATCTTCGGCCGCATCCAGGCCGAGCACGAGCGCACCCTGCGCCACCTGCTGGCCGTCACCGGGCAGTCCAGCCTGCTCGAGCGCAACGCGGAGCTGCAGCGCCACATCGCCGACCGTCACCCCTACCTCGACCCGCTCAACCACCTGCAGGTCACGCTGCTGCGCAGCTTCCGCGAGCGCCAGCAACGCAACGAGGAGCCGGACGAGCGTGTCCAGCGCGGCATCCACCTGACCATCAACGGTCTGGCGCAGGGGCTGCGCAACAGCGGCTGAGGCCGGACGGCCCCGTGGCCGGGTTTGTCCCTCCACCGCAGGAGGGCGCCCCTTGCGGGGGGAGGATGGGCGGGCACAGGGCGCACAATACGGCCCCGTGCCCGCCCATTCTTTTCCCGTGAACGACGCAGCCCCTGCCACGCCGCCCCGCGCCGGCAGCGCCCTCCCGCTCGACATCCTGCAGGAGGTCTTCGGCTACAGCGCCTTCCGGGGTCAGCAGGCCGACATCGTCGACCACGTGACAGCCGGGCACGATGCGCTGGTGCTGATGCCCACCGGCGGTGGCAAGAGCCTGTGTTACCAGGTCCCCGCCATTGCGCGACACCGCCAGGGACGCGGCGTCACCGTGGTCGTTTCCCCGCTGATTGCCCTGATGCACGACCAGGTCGGGGCGCTGGAAGAAGTGGGTGTGCACGCGGCCTTTCTGAACAGCACCCTGAGCCTGGAAGACACCCAGCGCATCGAGCGCGAGATGATGTCGGGCCGCCTGGTGATGCTGTATGCCGCGCCCGAACGGGTGACCAACCTGCGCTTCCAGGCCCAGCTGGCCAGCCTGCACGAACGCGGCCTGCTCAGCCTGTTTGCCATCGACGAAGCGCATTGCGTGAGCCAGTGGGGGCACGACTTCCGGGAGGACTATCTCCAGTTGTCGATGCTGCACGAGCGCTTCCCCGACGTGCCGCGCCTGGCCCTGACGGCCACCGCCGACGCACAGACCCGCGCGGACATGATCGAGCGCCTGCAGCTGCAGGACGCCCGCGTCTTCATCAGCAGCTTCGACCGGCCCAACATCCGCTACACGTTGGTCGAGAAGGACAACCCGCGTCAGCAGCTGCTGCGCTTCATCCGCGACGAGCACCCGGGTGATGCGGGCATCGTCTATTGCCAGAGCCGCCGCAAGGTCGAGGAAACGGCCGAATGGCTGTCCGACCAGGGCGTGCCGGCCTTGCCCTATCACGCAGGTCTGGATGCGGGCGTGCGCCAGCGTCACCAGGACCGCTTTCTGCGCGAAGACGGCCTGGTCATGGTCGCCACCGTGGCCTTCGGCATGGGCATCGACAAGCCCGATGTGCGCTTCGTGGCCCACCTCGACCTGCCCAAGAACATCGAAGGCTATTACCAGGAGACGGGCCGGGCCGGACGCGATGGCGGCGAAGCCGATGCGTGGCTGACCTACGGCCTGGCCGACGTGGTGAACCAGCGCCGCATGATCGACGAGAGCCCCGCCACCGACGAGTTCAAGCGCATCCAGCGCGGCAAGCTGGATGCGCTGCTGGCGCTGGCCGAGGCCCACGACTGCCGTCGCGTGCGCCTGCTGAGCTACTTTGGCGAAGACAGCGCGCCCTGCGGCAACTGCGACAACTGCCTGCGACCACCCGCCACCTGGGACGGCACCGAGGCCGCTCGCAAGATGCTCAGCTGCATCTACCGCTTCTGGCAGCACGGGCAGCAGCGGTTCGGCGCCGGCCACCTGATCGATGTGCTGCGTGGCAAGCAGACCGACAAGGTGCGCCAGTACGGCCACGCCAGCCTGAGCACTTTCGGCGTGGGCGCCGACCTGAGCGAGAACCAGTGGCGCGCCGTGTTGCGGCAGCTGGTGGCCCTGGGTCATGTGGTCGCCGAAGGTGAGTTCAACACCCTGGCCTTGACCGCCTCGGCTCGCTCGGTGCTCAAGGGCGAGGTGCAACTGACCCTGCGTGAGGCCGTCGACGCGCCCCGCCGCAGCAAGACCAGCCGGTCCGGTGGCAAACCCGCCGCTGCGGCTGACCTGAGTGGGGACGCCCTGGCCCGTTTCACGGCCCTCAAGGCATGGCGTGCGGGTGTGGCGCGCGAGCACAACCTGCCCGCCTACATCGTCTTCAACGACGCCACGCTGGCCGACATGGCGCGGGTGGCCCCGCAGACCTTGGGCGAGCTCTCGCAGATCAGCGGTGTGGGGGTCACAAAGTTACAGGCGTATGGCAACCAGATTCTGGCTGTCCTGAATCCCTAATCAAGCCATCAATTTTGTTGTCTTGTGGCAACGAAATGGGTGGCGGCGCCCCCCTTTGGACGGAAGAACGCGTCTTTTGGCCCGGGGAAACCCGAGGCTGCGCCCTTTTGCTGTGCAGAATCGATTCATCAGTTTCAGCGCTCGCCCCACGGCGGTGCGGGTCCGCACCAAGCGCGTGCTGATGATCCCTAAGCAAAGGAGAACGAAATGTTCGTGAAGAAGAACCTGATTGCTGTGGCCGCTCTGGCCACCCTGGCCGTGTCGGCCCAAGCTCAGTCGAGCGTGACCCTGTACGGCAACGTGGACGCAGCCCTGGCCTACACCAAGGTCAAGCAAGGCGGCGCCAGCGAGTCGGTCAACTCGGTCGAGTCGTCGATCCTGACCGAGAGCTTCTTCGGTCTGAAGGGCCAGGAAGACCTGGGCGGCGGCCTGAAGGCTGTGTTCAAGCTCGAAAGCTTCATCGACGCTGACACCGGCTCGACCGGCACCTCCAACTTCTGGGGCAAGAACGCCTACGTCGGTCTGGCTGGCGACTTCGGTACCGTGGCCCTGGGTAACCAGGAAAGCCTGTTCAAGCTGCAAGGCAACGCCTTCAACCCGTTCGGCGCTTCGAGCCTGCTGTCCACCACCAATGTGCTGTTCACCGGCCTGACTGGCCTGGGCGGCAGCTGGCAGAACACCGTGGGCTACACCTCCGCCAACCTGAGCGGCCTGACCCTGTCGGCCCAGCACAGCGCGAAGGAAGGCGCCAAGGCCACCGCCACGAACTACAACGGCAACGCCACCGCCGTGGCCGCCAACTACGTTGCTGGCCCCCTGGCCGCCTCGCTGGTGTACGGCGATGTGCGCAGCACCACCGCCAGCGCGACCGACACCCGTCAGCGTGCCTACCTGCTGGGCGCTTCGTACGACTTCGGCGTGGTGAAGGCCTTCGCCCAGTACGGCCAGGACAAGGTTGAAGTGAAGAACGAAGCCGGCAGCGACAAGGCCAAGTTCTATCAGCTGGGCGCCGTGGTGCCGGTTTCGCAAGCTGGCTCGGTCCACGCTTCGTTCGGTCAGACCAAGGTCGAAGGCTTCAAGACCCACCAGTTCTCGCTGGCTTACAACCACGCCCTGTCGAAGCGCACCGGCGTGTACGCTGGCGTGACCTACATCAAGGATGACATCCTGGGTCGCCTGATCGCCGAGGAAGAAGAAGCCGCATACGCTGGCAAGACCAAGACCACGGCCGTGGCCGTGGGCCTGCGTCACGCTTTCTGATCGACGCATCAGGGCGGCTGGACCTTGTCCGTCGTCCTGCCCGTCTGAAGCGCCCCTCGGGGCGCTTTTTTTTGCGCACCACCTTGGCGCAATGTCCGATTTGACAAGACGACAAGTGCGTGTTGTTGCGTGATGAACACAGATTTCGCTTCACGCTGGTGCATCCTGGTCTGGATTTTGCTTAAGCGTTGGCGATGTTCTGCTTCACTCGCACAATTGTTTGCAAGGAATGCGTGACCAGCGTGTGACGCAGACCGCCGATTCCCCATCTCATTGCTAGGAGAACTTGATGTTTGCAAAGAAGACCCTGGTGGCCCTGGCCGCCCTTGCCGCTGCCGCTGGCGCTGCCCAGGCTCAGTCGAGCCTGAAGGTGTATGGTCTGGTCGACATGGGCCTCGGTTCGTTCGAAAGCGCCCACGCCAAGGGTGACTCGGTCCGTACGACCGAAGTCAAGAGCGGTGCGATGACCACGTCCTTCATCGGCTTCGCCGGTGTGGAAGACCTGGGTGGTGGCCTGAAGGCCGAGTTCACGCTGGAAAGCTTCCTGGCCGCCGACACCGGCGCCACGCTGGGCAACAACGCCGGCAACTTCTGGGGCCGTGCCTCGAACGTCGCCCTGAGCGGTGATTTCGGTAAGGTCGCCCTGGGTCAGTACGACAACCCGCTGTTCACCTCGGGCTACACCTACAACCCGTTCGGCTCGTCGATGGCCTTCTCGCCGACGATGCGTCACTTCAGCTACCTGGGCCAGACCCCGATCCCCGGTGCTGGCGTGGGCTTCGACACCGGCTGGGTGAACTCCGTGACGTATGAGTCGCCGAGCTTCTCGGGCCTGAGCTTCGTCGCGCAGATGGCGCTCAAGGAAGCCACCGGCTCCGCCAACAAGAACAGCTACACCGCTGCCGCTTCTTATAACGCAGGCCCCCTGAGCGCCACGCTGACCTACGCCAAGGGCGGCAAGACGACGCAGCCGGCCGTGGGCGTCTACGGTGGCCCTGGCGCTTACACCGCCAACGAAAAGATCTGGAACCTGGGCGCTTCGTATGACTTCGGCGTGGTGAAGGCCTTCGGTCAGTACACCAACGTCAAGGACGACGACACCGAAGCCAAGGACAAGATCTTCCAGGTGGGTGCTTCCGTGCCCGTCACCGACAAGGCCGCCGTGCTGGCTTCGTTCGGTCAGCTGAAGAACGAGACCGCTGGTGTCACCACCAAGGACGAAGTCTTCTCGCTGGGCTATGACTACACCGTCTCGAAGCGCACCGACATCTACGGTGTGTTCTCGAACCACCGCGTGAGCGGCCTGGTCTCCGGCCAGTCGCTGGCTGTGGGCCTGCGTCACAACTTCTGATCCTGCCCGGCTCGTTCGAGCCGGCTTGATCTCCGCATGCAAGGCGCCCCTTCGGGGGCGCCTTGTTCGTTTCTGGTGCGGCACGGTTCCTGCAAATCTGTATACAGTTCATCAAGGCGGT
>JAJUHM010000211.1 GCA_029279925.1 Aquabacterium olei | reverse complement strand
TTGAACGTCTTTAACATAGGACAGCAGCTTTGTTGCTAATTCATGCACTTTAGATGCATCGCGTTCTGATACGTCAAATGAATCGGCCACAGTTTTCCCGTGTTCTCCGGCACCGAAGACAACAGCGATAGCTTGTCGGGTAGGTGCTCGATCACGGACGGCAGCAAGCGCTTCAACGTGGCGGAATTTCAACGCCCACTCAGCTAACGTAATAAGCGCCGTATCAATGTCTCGGTCATTCCACTCTCTTGGCGGCTTGCTAAGGGCAAGCCCTAGAAGACCCTCATAAAACTCTTCCGAATCCTCAAACTGTGTAAGGCGTGTAGCGAACGCATCAACAAGGAAGTCGCCACTAATTCCCGCAACAGTCTTCGCCCGTGCAATGATGTCGTCGCGCCGATCCGCTTGCGCGTTTAGGGCTATCAGCGTTTTGGACATCACTCGCTGAAGCATTTCTCTGTAGGCCCCGGTAAGATCAGAAAGAGCCCGTCCCAGCCCCTCGACGTATTCTTTTGGCGTTGCCTGCTCGAATAGTATCGGCAGATCTACAAACAGTACTTTATGAGGATCGCTTGCTTTCAGCAGGGTGTCCCGTATAGCGCGCGTCGTGGCAGGCAACTGCTGGGTACGTTGCACCCACTGCGGAAGTCCAAGAATATGAGCAACAAGCACCTTCGCAGCGTCCAGCGGCTCTGGCTTGGCGTCAGCACCCAGACGTCTGCCTATTTGCTCCGTAATTCCATCAAGAATTTCTCGACGATATTGGTCGATTTGTACATGCCGGAGAGAAAACCGCCCTTCATCCTGGAGCAACTCGTCGATATCAACTTCCAGTATCTCTGGGACGAACATACCATCCTTGTAGAGAGCAATCCGTTGATTGTTCGCCAGGATGAAAGCTAATACCAATATTGGCAAAACCCCTTGACGAATACCGTAGGGTGGCTGCCGCCACTGTTGGTAGAGATCTGTTACTGGAACTGCGCGCTCTTTATCTAATACCAGAGATTCGGCAGCACGCCACGCGCTAACAAACGTTGCTCCACGCCCGCTGTTTAGAGGCGCAGCAAAGCCCCACCTTCCATTCTCGCCTTGGCGGTGAAGAGTCGTCGACTTGAGCAGCGTGTAGTACAGCCCAGCATCAGCCGAAAAACCCTCATAACCAAGATTGGGTTCTTCTTGATGCCGTAACATTCGGTACAGCACATCTTTCTTAGCTTTGTTACTGTTGCTAGAGGGCTGCTCCCGGTTTACAAGCTCACTAAACAGAAATGGCGAAAAGGGATAGACCGTGCTGGCTAGGTGCGAAGCTAAAGGCGACAGCCCTCCCTTTGTGGGATCCTGAATTCTCTCGCCATTTCTGTACCACGACGCCCCAAGGAAGGCCTCACGCAATTCATCTTCGAGTTGTGAGCGGACAACGGTTATGCGTGCATCAACCTCGCGGCGAGCGACAGGATCGCCTTCAAGCTCTGGACGTTGCTTCTTGACCATATCGAGAGCTTGCAATTCTCTTGAAAGCTCCCGAATCTGTGCACCATTACGAGGAACACCTAAGACGACAGGATATATGCCGCTCTGCTTTGCTGCTCTGCATCGACCCATCGCCTGCCGCTCTGTCATGTCCCGACCTGGTATGACCAAGACAAACTCGCCAAAGCTGCCCGGTTGAGGTACATAATGCTCAACGTAGGTTTCGACTTCCGAAGCCAGACACAAAGATGTCGACATCCACCTCAGCGTGCCAGTATCGTAATAGTGCCGTTTTGCCACGACAGGGTACAGATTGGCTGCCTTGCTTAGGAGTAGAAGATCTGGCTCTCCAATAGTGGAAAACGTCTCAGCCACTGCCGCATCAATGTCAAAATCGCTTCCGGCGAAGACGCCCCAGGCACCCAAGTGCTTTCTAAACTGAATAACTGACCATCGCTTTAGATCCTCAAGTGCTTGAGGAATAAGCGATCTCTTATCAGTTGGAAAACAAGCCTGTAGCGTTTCATCATCACCAGCCAATCCTGAGCCGTTTCTAAACAGCTCGATCAGCGCGATTGTCTTTGTGAGTTGTACATGGAGTGATGTGCCACGTGCCTCGGCACGTTCAACGGCATCGGCACCTTGCGCCCATCTATGGCCGTCAGGCGACGCTAATATTGCTGGCTCTAGATTGGTTTTGAGGTAATCCCAGTAGAGATAGGGATAGAAATAGCTTTCTGCATCAGCGGGCGTGTTGTCTAGAAAGTCCTTAAAACCACCAGGTTCAACTGAAGCTAAGAAACCGAAAGCACTTCGCTCATTTTGACCAAAACGACGCTTTGATGCGGGGCCGAGAAGGGCAGCAGTTACTGGATGGAGCGGCCAGCAACGATCTAAAGCATCAGCGAGCCCTGGATTGACACCAGGGCGTCGTTTACGAATGCTATCGGCTATGCCTTTGCAAAGTTTGGCCGTGGTTGGATGTGCAAACTTCGTTTCGAGTGCACGCCCTGTAAGTTCGACAAGTTCGTCACTTGCGGCAACCAACGGAATATCAACAAAACGACCCTGAACCTTGGCCCACTCATCGCGAGTATTTCGACCAAGCTTTGCAGCATACTGTTCAAATGCCTGGTGCAAGACGCCGATAACCACAAGGCGTCCTTTGCAACGGCTTGCTGCCTCTGCTAACTCTTGATAGAAGTAGATGTCTTCGCCGCTGTGCGCAGCGGTCTCAAGAAACTTTCCTAGCTCGTCGATTACAAGCAGAACACCCGACTGTGGCCGTGATTCAGCTAAGTCAACCAGGTTGCCAATCAGCGACTTCGAATCGATTTTTGCAGAGTTCTTGTTTTGGGATTTGCCGAGAGCCAATCGAATGGCACGATCAATCTCCTGGACAACGCCACCACGTCTCCCAACGACTGGGAGCACTAACCATCCATTCCTTCCTGGATGGAGCGCTTTGAGGATTAAATCGTCATCCCTAAGGGACAAGGCACGTTGAGCGGCCGAGCGAATCTCGGTGCTAGAAGACACCAAAGAGCAAAGCGCTAGAGCAAGAGAAGACTTGCCTCCCCCGTAAGGCCCCGTCCAAGTAAATGCACGCTGGCGCGTCTCTAAAATCTGCCGAGCAGTGCTCTCCAACACTGATCGCGCCGTCCCCTGGCAGATATATCCCTGCAAGGAGTCCGGCCGTCCAAAATCTGCGTCAATTCGAACCGAGCGCTGAAACTGACGGACAATTGAAACGACATTGCCTAGCTTGAGAGGCGCCTTAACCATAAGCTCCTCGCAGCACATCCAATGGATTCATAGGCCCTTTGGTACAAACCACCTGACGCAATCCAGCAGTATCAGACCAAACATACTTGCCCCCTGTCAGGTCGTTCAATCCAATCAGTCGCTCAGCGACGGAATCCTCATCAAGCTTAAACACCCGCCCTGGGGAGCCCGGCTCATAGGCAAGAGATTCGAAGGACATCGTAGAGACCGATGGCGCAACCCTGTTCCAATATTCGATCAGAGCGAAAAGAAAAATCTCATCAGGAAGTGTTGATTTTGGCCCTCGACGGAACTCAAAAATACCCTTGCCCCCAGTTTGAATAAGGCCCAATTCGGCGAGCATCGGTGCGGCGATATCTTCAACATCCGAGCTATCCACTTTCGGAACATAACTCCGCAAGAAAACCTCTATATCGCGCTTAATCGTGAGATCAGAAATACGTGCATTCTTTGACTGCGCATACTCCATTAACCCGCTTCTCAATTTCTCAGCGGTAAAGCTTTGCTCGCTAACGTAGTTAAAAATCCAACACCATGTAGTCGAGCGCTCCGCTTTTCCGGCAAGCTTCCAATGCGCCAACCAAGACGTTGCGGTCTTTTCGCAAAAAGGATCAAGCCCGTGCTCAGCAAGAAGTAATTCACCAAGTTCAGTCGGCGCATATCCTCCCGCCTCTTCTTTCAGAATCTCGCAGGCGAGCCCCCAATGGCGAATAGACCCAACCATGTTCTTGCCGACACCGAAGGTGACAATAGCATCGGCTGCCGAAAAAACTCCCTTGCCGCCATTCTTCTTATCGGTTGTGACTGCGTCATAGGCCTTTTTCAGCCATAGCTGACGCAAAGGAAATGTCTCGTGACCAGAAAAATGAGGGCGATAATTTTGATCGTAGAGTAGGCCTCGCATGATGACCATTCTACTGGATCAGTGATCCAGGCGACAACTAGCGGACTGGATTATCGATCCAGTCTGAAGCCACTATGTGTGCGGCTCATGACGATTTACACCTAAAAAAATAATAACATATTGATTTATTGGAAAAGTTCCTGGAGACAAACCTTTCCGACCTCATCTTTTCATGTTTAGCAGAGTCACTTCGGCTGCGCGCCGAATAAGCAGCCCGGCCAACACCCGTCCTCCGCCGTACACCCACCTATTGAGCTCACGTCCGGCGGCCTCCCAATCCCGCTGATTGACCCTCCGCCGCAGCGTGGACGTCTGCAACTGCCCTGCGCCGAGGTTGAATGTGAAGTCGACGATGGCGGCGAGCCGGTTCTCGGGTTCGGTGGCCAGCACCGGACAGTAGCGCAGAGTAGCGGCGACCGCGATGCGCAGGTCGTGTGCCAGATAGACCTCGCCCTCGTCCTCGGTGATCGGCGGATGGTCGGGTTTGCAAAGGTGTCCATAGCCTATAGTCCAATACCCTGCCGGACAAACGTAAGGGTGGGCGCGGCGCAGTGCGTCCGACTTGGGCACGCGGTGGAATCCCTCGAAGCGCTTCGCCAGTTGGACGGCGGCTTGCGGCACTTCAATCACGGCCGCACCCGGTCGAACACGCGGCCGAGGAACCAGAAGTTCAGCACGCCGGCCCACAGGGCTTGGTCGGCCTCGGTCCAGGCGTGCAGGATGGCCGTTCCCCAGCTGGCGCCTGCGGTCACGGCGGCCGCGAACGCCGCCGTCTTGGCGGCGCAGTAGAGCGCCATGAACCAATAGGTGATCACCGGCCGCACGCTTGACGACAGCGCATCCGCCCAGCGCACACCGGTCTTCTCGCCCTGGGTACGCACCGCATCGCGCAGCGCCTCGATGACCCCGGTGTTCCACGCCGCATCCGCCCCGGCGCCGATCTCGGCCATGCGCTGTGCCCCGCGCAGCTTCTCGAATTCCAATGCCTTGTCCTGCATCGCCAGTTCGTGGGCGCGTTCGCCCTTGCGGTCGAGCCACTTCAGGATTTCCGGGGCGAGACGGAAGGCCCCGCCGAGGAGGCCGCCAAGCAGGGTCTCGATCATTGCCCGCCTCCAAACAGCTTGAACTTCACGAAGGCACCTGCCAGCAAGGCCATGACCATGCCGGTGACCAGCATCTTGATGATGGTGAGAGCGGCGGTTTTCTTGGCCTCGTTGAAGGCATCCAGCAGACTCCGCAGCTCGCGGATGTCGTTCGCGGCCTCCGGGCCGTCGAGGCCGACGTCGGCAAGCGCGTGGCGGGCACCGCGCTCGGCGGCGCGCTCCAGCAGTTCCTCGAATTCGTCGCGCGGCATGATGACCATGCCGTCGTGCAGGGTGGGCGTGTTCATTTTTCGTCCTCCAATAATGCGAAACCCGCCTCATGGGCGGGTTCGCGGGTGTGAAATGGGTTTGCCTTGGCGCTATGGCTTCTTGCCACTCCCCTTGGTCTGCGGGCGCGCGGTCTTTCTGCTGGCCACGAACGCAGCACCACCTACCAGCTGGCGCAGGGCCAGCGCGCGCTGCTTCGGATGCACATCACCGCGCTCGATGCTGTCCTGTGCCTCGGCCAGCGCCAGCAGCGTGTCCTTGTCCGCCCCATCGGGTAGGGCGTCGATGGCGGGCCGTACGCGCTCCAGAAATGTCGTCGGTTGGTTCATTCCTTTGTTCCTCCAGTTGTCGTCAGACGGGAAACACCAGCTTGGCCACCGGTGCCTTGGTGGCGATGCCGTTCTTGATCTGCACCCTGTCGCCGACGGCCACGGCATCGAGCGTCCGGGCAGTGACCGCCCCCCGTTCGGTAGCCACGCGCACCACAGCCCCGTCGATGCCGACCACCGCGCCCACCACGGTC
>JAJUHM010000210.1 GCA_029279925.1 Aquabacterium olei | reverse complement strand
CGGCCTGCAGCTCGGCCAGCACGCCCTCATTCATGCTCGGCCACCTTCACGCCCGACGCGCGGGGCACGGGCGCCATCTCGACGCGGCGGTTGCGGGCGCGCCCGGCCTCGTCCACATTGGGCGCCACCGGCTGCTCCGCACCGAAAGCCGCCGCGAACACCTGTGCCGACGGCATGCCCTCGGCAATCAGGGCCCGCGTGACGGTCAGCGCCCGCTGTGCGGACAGCTCCAGGTTGTCGGCAAACGGGTTGTCGCTGCGCACCAGCTTGTCGTCGGTAAAGCCACTGACCATCAGCAGTTCGTTGCGTTCACCCAGGTACACCTTCAAGGGCTGGACCAGGCTCTTGAGCAGCTGGCGCCCGTCCGGCCGCAATTCGGCCGAGCCTGCCGCGAACAGCACGCTGCCACTGATGCCGATGCGGCCGTTGGTCACGGTCACGCGGCCACTGGCCAGCGGCCCCGCGAGTGCCTGTTCCAGCGCCATGCGGCGCTGTTCTTCCTGACGGCGCTTGGCGACTTCCTGCTGCAGGTTCGTGGCCAGCTCCATGTGCACCAGCAGCATGCCCACCAGAACCAGCACGAAGGCGCCCAGCAGGCCCGCCATCAGGTCGCCGAACACCGCCCACACCGGGGCAGTCTGCTCGACGCCGTCGTCGCGGTCGTCCAGATCGCTCATCCAGCCGCTCCTGTGCCGGCCGCGCCCGCTGCACCGGCCTGCGCATGCAGTTGCCGCAGGTCTTCCACAATGCCTTGTTGCGACGAGATGCTCAGGTCGATCACCTCACGCGCCTGGGCCACGTAGTACGCCAGCTGCTCGTCGCTGCGGCTCAGGTTCTGCGCAAGCGCACCTTCGATGCGCTGCAGCCCATCCACCAGCTTCTCGTTGCTGGCACTGAACAGGCCCACGCCCTGGTGGAAGGCCTCGCCCAGGCTGGCCAGCTCCACCGCACTGGCGGCCACGCGGGCGGCCACCTCGTCCACCTGCCCGGCCTGCGAAGCCAAGGCGTCCGCAAAGCGGGCGCCCGCCTGCTGAAGCACCTCGGCGGCCGAGCCCACCAGCGATTCGATCGCCGCGCGCTGGGCATCGGCCGCGGTGTTGATGCGGGCCAGCAGCTCACCCAGCTGGGCCATCATCGCGTTGCGCTCGGCCAGGGCCGCGTTGTCTCGCTCGCTGATGACGGCCATGTCCTGACGCAACTGGGCAATCACCTGCGCAGCGGCCTGCGGCACCTCGGAGGCCGTCTGCATCAGGCGGGCCATCGGGGCTTCCAGCGCAGAGCCCAGCGTGGCCAGATGCTGTGCCACCGCCGCCTCCAGTCCTTCCAGGCGCGCCACCGCCGCACGCCCCTGTTCGGCCTCTTGCTCGCGCAGCGCCGTCAGTTCGGCCTTCCACACGCCCGACAGATCGGCCATCAAGGCCTGCTGCTGAGCCGCCCACTGCGCCTCGGACGCCATGCGCGACTGCACCAAGGCTTCAGACTGGCCCAGCAACTGTGTGACGCCTTCCAGCGTCTGTGCCACGTGGGCACTGGCCCGCTCGGAAATCTGGCCCGCCGACCGCTCCAACGCCTCGCACACCGCCTGTTGCTGCGACAGCGTGCGGGCCCCCACCTGCTGCCACTCGGCGGCCAACTGGTCACCCGCGTTGGTCAGTGCCGTATGAAACGCAGCCAGCCTTGCCTGATCGGCGGCAGCCTGATCCGCCTGCGCGCGGGTGGCCGTCGCCTGCACCGTCTGCACCAGGGCGCCGGCTTGCTCGCCAAACCGCGTCACCAGCCCTTGGAGCATGCCGTCCAGGTTGCGGGCCGTGCCGGCGCTGGCCTGCTCGTGTTGCTGCAGCACCTGCGTCCAGCGCTCGGCCAGGCCATCGGCCGTGGCCTGCCAGCGGGTCAGCAGCGTCTGCCACTCGGTCTGCGTGTGGGCCACCAGCCGCTGGTGCGTGGCTTCTGTGGATTGGGTGATGCCGGCCATGGCCGTCTCCACCACCGGGCGAATGGCCTCGCCAGCCAGGCGCGCGCTGGCCGACAGGCTGTTCGTCAACGACGCGCCCACGGACTCGGCCAGGGCGCTGTAAGCGGTGCCCGCTTCCTGATGAAACCGCTGCTGCTGCGCCAACAACTGCTCGTGCAACTGTGCCTGCCGCTGCTCGATGGTGTCCATGAGCGACTGCAACCGATCCACCACCTGCGGCATGGCCGCGGCCTGCGCCTGCAAGGTCCTCAAGGTGTCATCCTGGCGCTGTGCCTGAGTGAACGCACGCAGGTCGGTCGTGATGCGCGCGTCCAGCAGGCGCACGGCCTCCAGCCGTTCCCGGCGGCTGATCGCCGACATCAGCCCGAGCATGGCCGAGGCCGCCACACCGGCCACCGAGGTCCCGAACGACATGCCCAGACCCTTGATGGGCGCGGCCAGCGCGGTGCGGATGGCAGCCAGATCGGACGAGGCTTCCAGCGCGAACACCGTGCCCTTGAACGTGACGACCATGCCCAGGAAGGTGCCCAGCATGCCGAGCATCACCAGCAGGCCCACCAGATAGGGCGTCAGCGCCGGGCCGGGCAGGGCGGCGCGCACGGCCTCGATGCGGGCCCGCACAGCGGGGCGCAAGGCAGGGTGCACCGCCGCCAGCCACGTGTCCAGATCGGTCGGCACGCCCGGCGACTGCACCACGGCAACCAGGGTGGCCGTTGCCCCCCGGAACTGACACAGCTCCCAGCCGCCAAGGGCATACACCGCGGCAATCAGCACGGTGATGCCCAGTGCCAGGTGGTTGGTGCCCAGGAATCCGTAAGCCGTCCAGCCGATGGCCAGCAGGCCCAGCGCGAAGACGATGGCGATGACGTTCTTACTCATGTGTGTTGCTTGTGTTCATTGCGGGCCGCCTCGACCAAGCCAAGGACGGGCCGCAGACGCAGATGCAGCTCGGCCAGCAGCATCTCGCGCATGTCGTGTTCGAAGGCGTGCACCCACCCACCCGGCGCGCGCCACCGGGCGGGCTCGGCCGCGGAAGGGTCCTGGGCCACCTGTCGCTGGTGTGCATTTCGCCAGTACGCAAAGCGCCGCTCTAAAAACACCGGCACCGACGCCAGCAGCTTTTGCGCACGCGGCGTCAGCAGTTGCTCCATCACCGCATCCAGGGCAACGAGCTGGCGCATGGCAGGCACCCCCCGCGACAGCGCCTGCCGCATTTCTGCCCGCAGCTGGCCCACTTGCTGGTCCATGCGCTTTTGCAGGTCCAGATAGCGCTGGTAGTAGGGTGGGTAGGTGGCCTCGGGCTCGTCAGCGGTTGGCGCTGCAGGGGGCTGCCCGCGTTGCCCGCGGGGCGGCAAGGCGGCCGAGGCCGGCACAGACGGCGTCAACCAGGCGGTGATGTCCAGCGTGGCGCGGTGCAGGCGCTGCTCCAACGCGGCGGCGTCCAGTGGCGCGCCGGCATGGCGGGTGCGGCCGGGATAGGCCTCGATGGACTGCAGCGCACCATCCAGCGTCACGGTGTCCATCGCACCCAGCCAGCCGCTCAGCCGCTCGGCCACATCAAGGCGCGCAGGCTCCGCCTCGGCCTGCGCCCAATCCTGGAGCAAGCGAATGAGGCGGGCCTGGCCCACATGCTGGCGCACCGGGGGGCTGACGGAATTGCCGGTCACGGCGGTCGGTCCTGAACTCAATGGGGTTGAAACAGCTTGGGGCCGCTGCAGCCCCGGGCCGGGCGCGCCCGGCAAAACCCGCTATTGTCGGTCAGGACGGCACCATGCCGACGCTCACAGCCGGTCCAAGGGACTGCGCACAGCATGGCCTCCGCGGTTCATCACGTGGGTGTAGATCTGCGTCGTGGACACATCGGCATGGCCGAGGAGTTCCTGAACAGTGCGGATGTCGTAGCCGGCCTGCAGCAGGTGGGTGGCAAAGCTGTGCCGCAGAGTGTGCGGCGAGGTGGGCTTGGCAATGCCAGCGCGCTGGGCAGCCAGGGCCACCGCGCGCTGAACCGACTGCTCGCTGATGTGGTGGCGCCGCTCGATCCCCGTGCGCGGGTCAACGCTGCGCACCCGACTGGGAAACACATACTGCCAGCCCCAGCTGTAGCCTGCACGGGGGTACTTCTGCGCCAAAGCCCCGGGCAGCCAAACCTCGCCATATCCGGCATCCAGATCCCGCCGGTGCAGGGCCTGCGCCAGTTTGAGCTGCTCCTTCAACGGCAGGATGAGATTTTCCGGGAGCACTGTAACCCGGTCCTTGGCGCCTTTACCTTCGCGCACGATGATTTCCCGCCGTTCGAAATCGACGTCCTTGACCCTGAGGCGCAGACCTTCGAGCAGACGCATTCCCGTTCCATAAAGAAGGGACGCGATCAGCCAAGTCGTACCCTGCAATTGGAGCAGCACGTCTCGGACTTCCCGCTCGGTCAGCACCACCGGCAGCCGAACTGATTTCTTGGCAGACACCACAGACTGCAGCCACGGCAACTCGATGGCAAGTACCTCACGATACAGAAAAATGATCGCCGCCCGCGCCTGATTCTGCGTGGACGCCGAGACTTTTCGCTCGACAGCCAAGTGCGTGAGAAACGCCTCGACCTCCGGGGCCCCCATATCACGAGGGTGCCTTCGGCCGTTGAAGAGGATGAAGCGACGAACCCAGTCGACGTAGACGTCTTCTGTGCGCAGGGAGTAGTGCAGCGTGCGAAGCCGCTCACGGAGTTGGTCGATCAACTTGGGCGGCTGGGTGCGCACCGGCGGCGAGGTGGAGACGGTTGTGTGCACGGCGTGCACTCCTGAGCGATGGTCTGTGGTTAGGTTGGCTAAGCCCTGGGAGGGCTAGGGCGAGGAACGCATGGTTGCACGTGGAGAGGGAGATGGCTTCCCCCGCACGGACGATGGGCTTAGGCAACCTAAAGAGTTAGATTTCGGGGGATCTAATTGGCGTTAGGCTTATTCGGCAAGCTTCGCGCTAGAACGGTATGTCATCGTCCAGTTTCGACTTATCAACCTTATAGAGTTGTACGCTCTTACCTTCGACCTGTTGTACCGAATCGAGTGATAGAAAGGTAACGTTCCCAGCCACTACGTCTTGGACGAGTCGCTGCTCGAATGGTTCAAGGTCTCCAGTGACCCGTCGCTTAGCTCGTCCCAGTATTGCAACCAAGCTCAGCGGATCCTTGTCACTTTCAAGGTTTGTTGCGCATTGTTCGAGCAGCTTAAAAAAAGCTTCATGACTCTCAACTTGAACGTCCAGATCCTTAGCTTTCAATTCAAGTATGAAGACTGAGTTAATTAGGTGCTCAACTATCTCAAGAGCAACCTTCAACTCTCGGCTCTTTGGCTCGCGGACCTCATGCGCAGCATCGTTGCCAAGAAAGCGAATGGCATGCAACCGCCGCTTGTCTGTAGTAGAAATGTGGCCGGCTTTCGCAAGAGCGTCGATGCGCTTTTCTAGCGAGGAACCTGTGACCTGCAGGTGAGTGCACACCGCTTCAATGGTGGCTCGAAGGCCGATGCCGGCGAGAATGCCGGCTTCACCTGCGTAGGCGGCCAGTGACTGTCGGTAGACCTTCTTAATCAGCGGTGGAATGGCATGCTGATATTCAAGCGGATGGTGTCCTGCAACCGCATGCGGGTATCGCACATAGGTCACAGCGTGCCGAGCCTTGCCGGACGGAAGTTCGGTCACGTCGTCGAAATCGTCAAGCTTGTATCTGAAGCCCACCGTGTCACAGCCCTGGCACTTCAGCACCTGCCAAGTGTGAAGCTCGTTGTAGTACGGAACACTGGCGCCATGAGACGTTTCAAACAGCACTTCGTGGTTCGTCTGCCGCGCACAGCTGCGGCAGTTGCTTTTGGTCATCTCTCCCATCAGGTCTTCTCCTGCAATTGCGACGCACTATACGTGCTGGCGTAGTTCTCGTGGAAGCCACCCCTGTATGTAGCGTACGGCACTGGCGCGGAGATTGACAAGCTAAGTGCGACACTTCAAAGTTTGGCTGTGCGATTTACCCTATTTTCCACTACGCGCCCCAGCCTAACTGGTCGCTCAACAGGGACGTCGCTGCTTCGCAGCGTCGCCCGTTAACTAAGG
>JAJUHM010000209.1 GCA_029279925.1 Aquabacterium olei | reverse complement strand
GGTCACGCACGGGCCAGGCCACCTCGATGCGCCGGGTCATGTTGCGGTTCATCCAGTCGGCGCTCGACAGGTACAGGGCTTCGTCGAAATCCGACGGCCCCCAGCGGAAGTAGAGGACCCGCGTGTGCTCCAGCAGGCGCCCCACGACCGAGCGCACGCGGATGCGGTCGGTCACGCCCGCCAGCCCCGGCGGCAGGATGCAGGCGCCGCGCACGATGAGGTCGATTTCGGCGCCCGCCTGACCGGCTTCGACCAAGGCCCGCACCAGGGGCTCGTCGGTGAGCGAATTGCACTTGACGACGATGCGGGCCGGCTTGCCGGCCTGTGCGGCCTCGGCCACCCGCTCGATGAGGCGCAGGAACTGGCTCTGCATGGCGAACGGGGCCAGCAGCAGGTGGCGCGGCGGCTTGAGCTGAGTCAGGCTGGCCAGCTGCTGGAACACCATGTCCACGTCGGCCGTCAACTCGGGGTTGCTGGTCAGGTAGCCAACGTCGGTGTACAGCCGGGCCGTCTTGGGGTTGTAGTTGCCGGTCGACAGGTGTGCATAGCGGCGCAGGCGGGCCCCCTCGCGCCGCGTGACCAGCATCATCTTGCCGTGGGTCTTGAGGCCAACGATGCCGTACACCACCTGCGCGCCCAGGGCCTCGAGCCGCTCTGCCCAGTTGATGTTGGCCTCTTCGTCGAAGCGGGCCTTGAGTTCGACGACCGCCAGCACCTCCTTGCCGCGGCGCAGGGCCTCGAGCAGCAACTCCATCAGCACCGACTCGCTGCCGGTGCGGTAGATGGTCTGCTTGATGGCGAGCACGTCCGGGTCGTGCACCGCCTGCCGCAGGAAGTCCACCACGGCGTCGAAGGACTCGAAGGGGTGATGCAGCATCACATCATGGTGGCGAAGGTGCTGGAACACCCCCTCTTCCCGCGGAAGGCCCACGGGCCAGCCCGACTGGTGCGGAAAGAACCGCAAGGCGTCCCCATCCACCTGGTCGATCAGCTGGGTCAGGCGCACCAGGTTCACCGGGCCGTTGACCTTGAACAGGGCCTGCGGCGTGAGACCAAACTGCTCCAGCAGGAAGTCGCACAGGTCGGCCGGACAGCTGCGCACCACTTCCAGGCGCACCGCCTGTCCGAACTGACGGGTGCTCATCTTCGAGCGCAGCGCCTGACGCAGGTCGGTGGTGTCGTCCTCGTCGACATCGATGTCCGAATCACGGGTAACCCGGAACTGCGAGAACGCCTCGATCTCCCGCCCCGGGAACAGCTCCTCAAGGTGGGCACGGATGACGCTGGACAGCAGCACGAAGCACTGCCGGCCGTCGGACACGGCATCGGGCAGACGAATGACACGCGGCAGCACGCGCGGAATGCGCACGATGGCGATGTCGTTGTCGCGGCCGAAGGCATCGCGCCCGCCCAGGCGGACGATGAAATTCAGCGACTTGTTCGCGACCTGAGGGAAAGGATGCGCCGGATCCAGCCCGATGGGCACCAGCAGCGGGCGCACCTGACGCCGGAAGAAATCGGCCACCCACTCACGCTGGGGCGCGTTGCGGTCAGCGTGGTTGAGGATGTGGATGTCGGCCTGGCGCAGCAACGGGCCCAGCACATGGTTGAACAGGTGGTACTGGTCTTCCACCAGCTGGTGCGAAGCCTGGGCCACGTCTTCCAGATACGCCCGGTCGATGCCGGTGCCCGCGGTGCGCGAGGCTTCCAGCACGTCCGCATAGCGCACCTCGAAGAACTCGTCGAGGTTGGCCGACACGATGCAGACGTAGCGCAGGCGCTCGAGCAGAGGGACGTCGTCGCGCTCGGCCTGCGCCAGCACGCGACGGTTGAATTCCAGAATCGCCTGTTCGCGGCTCAACAACTTCAAACGCGGGCTGCCTGACACCTGTATGGACCTTCTGATTCTCTTGACTGCAAGCGCGAACACAACGCGCCCGCTTCATCTTAGAGGCGAGATCCTTTCATCTTGATGACAGTTCCGTGACATGCGGAAAAACCTGCATCCGGCCGGCACGCTCATGCACTGAGCCATGCAGGCCGGACCGCCAGGTCAGTGCGCGGCCTCCCAGTTCGGGCCTGACCCGACCTCGGCCAGCAGCGGCACACGCAACTCGGCCACCGCCGCCATCATGGCGGGCACCTCGCGACGCACCCATTCCAGCTCGGCCTCGGGCACCTGGAATACCAGTTCATCATGCACCTGCATGATCATCAGCGTGGCCTTGCCTTCGGCATCCAGCCGGTCCTGGATGGCGACCATGGCCAGCTTGATGAGGTCGGCGGCCGTGCCCTGCATCGGCGCGTTGATGGCGGCGCGCTCGGCCGCGGCACGCAGGGGGCCGTTGCCGCTGTTGATCTCGGGCAGCCACAGGCGGCGGCCGAACACGGTCTCGACATAGCCCTGGTCCTTGGCCTGCAGGCGGGTGTCGTCCATGTAACGTTTGACGCCCGGATAGCGCAGGAAGTAGCGCTCGATGTAGGCCGTGGCCGCGCTGCGCTCGATCCCCAGGTTGGAAGCCAGGCCGAAGGCACTCATGCCGTAGATCAGGCCGAAGTTGATGACCTTGGCGTAACGGCGCTGCTCGCTGGTGACCGCATCGGGCGTGACGCCGAAGATCTCGGCCGCGGTGGCGCGGTGCACGTCCATGCCTTCGGCAAAGGCCTTCAGCAGGTTCTCGTCCTGAGAGATGTGGGCCATGATGCGCAGCTCGATCTGGGAGTAGTCGGCACTGACGATGACATGGCCCGGCGGGGCGACAAAGGCCTCGCGGATGCGGCGACCTTCGGCCGTGCGCACCGGGATGTTCTGCAGATTGGGCTCGTTGCTGGAGAGCCGGCCGGTGACGGCCACGGCCTGCGCGTAGTTGGTGTGCACGCGCCCCGTCTGCGGGTTGACCATCAGGGGCAGTTTGTCGGTGTAGGTGGACTTGAGCTTGGCCAGGCCACGGTATTCGAGAATGCGGGCCGGCAGCGGGTAGTCCTCGGCCAGCTTTTCCAGCACCTCTTCGTTGGTAGAGGGGGCGCCGGTGGCCGTCTTCTTGATGACGGGCAGGCCCTGCTTGACGAACAGGATTTCGCCCAGTTGCTTGGGCGAGCCCAGGTTGAAAGGCTGCCCGGCCAGTTCGTAGGCCGCCTGCTCCAGCGCCACAATGCGCTCGGCCAGCTCATGGCTCTGCTTCTGCAGCAAGGCGGCGTCGATCAGCACGCCATTGCGCTCGATGCGCTGCAGCACGCGCGAAGTGGCCAGCTCGAAGCGCTGGTAGATGTCCTGGAGACGGGGCTCGGCCTGCAGGCGGGGCCACAGCGTCTGGTGAACGTGCAGCGTCAGGTCGCTGTCTTCGCACGAATACTGGGCCGCGCGGTCGACCGCCACCTGGGCGAACGGGATCTGCTGCGCGCCCTTGCCCGCCACGTCTTCATAGCTCAGGCCGCTGCGCTGCACATAGCGCTGGGCCAGGTCGGCCAGGTTGTGCTTGCGGTGCGCTTCCAGCACATAGCTTTCCAGCATGGTGTCGTGCGCATACCCGCGGATGGCGATGCCGTGGTTGGCCAGCACATGGGTGTCGTACTTGATGTTCTGGCCCACCTTGGCCTTGCCAGCGTCTTCCAGCCAGGGGCGCAGCCGGGCCAGCACCTCGTCCAGCGGCAACTGGGCGGGGGCGTCGGGGCCTTCGTGACGCAGCGGGATGTAGCAGGCCTCGCCCACCTTGTCCGAGAAGCTCAGGCCGACGATGCGGGCCTGCATCGGGTCCAGTGAATCGGTCTCGGTGTCGAAGGCGACGAGTTCGGCCGCGCTCAGGCGGGCCAGCCAGGTGTCGAAGGCAGCCCAGTCCAGCACGGTGTCGTACCGGGTGGCCTGTGGCACGCCGGATGCGTCGGGCCCTTCTGCCTCGCTGCGGCTTGCATCGGTCAGGGCCTCGGTGGGCTCGCCGAACAGGTCGGCGGTTGCGGACGGCGCGGGTGTCCTGCCGCGGGTCGCCGCCCGGCCCTCGCCTTGCAGTTGCCGCTCGACTTCAGCGCGCGCGGTGCGAAAACCGTAGTGCGTGTAGAACGTCAGCAGGCCCGCCAGATCAGGGTTGCGGAAGGCGAGCGCGTCCAGGCCGGGCCAGTCCGGCACATGCCCGGCCAGGTCGCAGTCAAGCTTGACGGTGATGAGGCGGCGACCTTGGGGCAGCCAGTCCAGCGCCTTGCGCAGGTTCTCGCCTGCCACGCCCTTGATGCTGCCCGAGGCGGCCATGATGGCGTCCAGCGTGCCGTGCTCGGCCAGCCACTTCACCGCGGTCTTCGGACCCACTTTCTCGACACCCGGCACGTTGTCGACGGCATCGCCGATCAGGGTCAGGTAGTCGATGATGCGGTCCGCGGGGACGCCGAACTTGGCCAGCACGCCCGACTCGTCCAGCACCTCGGGCGGCTTGGCCATGGTGTTGATCAGCGAGACGTGCGGGTTCACCAGTTGGGCCAGGTCCTTGTCGCCGGTGGAGACGACCACCCGGTGCCCGGATTCGACCGCCACGCGCGCCAGGGTGCCGATGGCGTCGTCGGCCTCGATGCCGGGCACTTCCAGCACAGGCCAGCCCAGCAGCTTCACCACCTCGTGGATGGGCTCGATCTGCGCACGCAGGTCCTCGGGCATCGAGGGGCGATGCGCCTTGTACTCGGGGTACCACTCGTCGCGGAAGGTGGGGCCCTTGGCGTCGAACACGCACACCGCGTGCTCGGCCGGGATGTGGTCCCGCAGCCAGCGCAGCATGTTGACGATGCCATGGATGGCCCCGGTCGGGACGTTCTCCGGACCGCGGAGGTCCGGCATGGCGTGGAAGGCGCGGTAGAGGTAGCTGGAGCCGTCGACCAGCAGCATCGTGGGCCGCGGGTCGGGCTGGGAGGAATCGGGGGAGACCGTCGGTGCGTTCATCCCCACATTGTCGCGTCTGGAAGCGCGCCAGGTGCCTCAGAACTCGCCGGACGCGCCGACAGAGAAGAGGTAATTGCTGCCGCGGCCGTCGATGATGTAGTCGAAGCCGGCGAGCAGGCGCACGTCACGCACCGGCTGATACGACAGCGAGGCACCCACATACGGGGCGGTACCGTAGCTGCGCTCGTCGGCGCGGGCGCCGCTGGCCAGGGTGATTTCGCGGTCGGTGCGCTTGCGGGCCACCCCCACGCGCAGGTGGTTGGTGATGCCGTGCAGCAGCTCCACTTCCCAGTTGATGCCGAAGGTCACGGCACGCACGTCGCGGCGCTCGGTCGCCAGACCGGTGGAGGCCGTGCGGGCAGGATCGTTGTTGCTTTCGACGGTGCCGAACACGAAGTAATTGATCTCGGCCGCCAGCCCGGGGGTCAGTCGCTTGCCGCCGAACACCTTGCCGCTGAAGGCGGCGCGGTCGCACTCGGAGCCGCAGTCCCACTGGTGGGCACCGATGCCAAAGGCACCACCGCCGTACACGCCCATGGGCGATGAGGCCGGCGTGAGGGTCTGGGCCGTTGCCGGCAGGCCGAACAGCGACAGGGTCACGGGCAGCAGAAGGGTCTTCGACAGCAGGCGTGCAGCAGCAGAATGGCGCATGATTTCGACGGATTGCGGGGGTGAGGTGGGCGAAGAACGCACGCGGCCGGCACGGGCGTCAACACAGTGGAACCGAGTCTGCCATAGGGCCTCCTACAATCCCCTGCTCGACTTCCCCCGCACCCCTCGGGTAAACGCCTAGACTTTCGGCACTTCCGCTCCATTTGGTCGGGAAGTGTTCCCCGGTTGTCGGGCGCAGGGGCGAGCCTTCTGTTTCACCGCTGTCCACTCGTCTCATGGCTGTCTTCACCGAAGTGTCCCCGCAGGAAGCGGCGGGCCTGCTCTCCACGCTGAATCTGGGCACGCTGCAGTCCATGCAGGGTTGCGCCTCGGGCATCGAGAACACCAACTACTTCGTCAGCACCGACCGCGGTGACTACGTGCTGACGCTGTTCGAACGCCTGAGCTTCGCGCAACTGCCCTTCTACCTGAAGCTGATGCACCACCTGGCAGCCCATGGCATTCCGGTTCCGGCGCCGCAAGCCGACAGCCAGG
>JAJUHM010000208.1 GCA_029279925.1 Aquabacterium olei | reverse complement strand
GGTGATGGCCCCCTGGGCATCGGTTGTCAGGCCAGCCTTGACCGTGGCCACGGCGTCGCCACCCTGCACACCCACACCCGGGATCAGCAAGGGCAAGGTGGGCGCCAGTTCGCGCACGCGCGCAATTTCTTCAGGGAAGGTGGCGCCCACCACCAGGCCCATCTGGCCATTGGTGTTCCACGGGCCTTGCGCCTGCTTGGCGATGTGCTCGTACACGCGCGGCTGGCCGTCGATGTCGGCCAGGCGCAGGTTCTGCAGGTCCGAGCCGCCCGGGTTGGACGTGCGACACAGCAGGATCACGCCCTTGCCCGGGTGCTTGAGGAAGGGCTCCATCGTGTCGAAGCCCATGAAGGGCGACAGCGTCACGGCGTCGGCCTGGTAGCGCGAGAAGGCCTCGTGCGCGTACTGCTCGGCGGTGGAGCCGATGTCACCGCGCTTGGCATCGAGGATGACGGGCACGCTCGGCGCCACGCGGCGCATGTGGGCCATCAGGCGCTCGAGCTGGTCTTCGGCTCGGTGGGCCGCAAAGTACGCAATCTGCGGCTTGAAGGCGCAGACCAGGTCTTTGGTGGCATCCACGATGGCCGCGCAGAAGTCGTAGATGCGGTCGGGCTGGCCCTTCCACGCACCGGGAAACTTCGACGGCTCCGGGTCCAGGCCCACGCACAGCAACGACTGGTGCTGCTGCTGCACGCGCAGCAGCTGTTCGGTGAAGATCATCTCGACGCCTGTCTCGGGTTACTTGCCGATGCGCTGGGCCAGCTCGACGGCCTTGCCGATGTAGTTGCCCGGGGTCATCTCCATCAGGCGGGCCTTTTCTTCTTCCGGCAGCTCCAGCGTGCCGATGAAGGCCTGGATGGACTCGCGCGTGATCGCCTTGCCGCGGGTCAGCTCCTTCAGGCGCTCGTACGGGTTGGGCAGCGCATAGCGGCGCATCACCGTCTGGATGGGCTCGGCCAGCACTTCCCACGACGCATCGAGGTCGTCGGCGAGGGCCTGAGGGTTGACTTCCAGCTTGCCCAGGCCACGCGCCAGGCTGTCGTAGGCCAGCAGGGCATAGCCCAGGGCCACGCCCATGTTGCGCAGCACGGTCGAGTCGGTCAGGTCACGCTGCCAGCGGCTGATCGGCAGCTTCTGGCTCAGGTGCGTCAGCACGGCGTTGGCCAGGCCCAGGTTGCCTTCGGCGTTCTCGAAGTCGATCGGGTTGACCTTGTGCGGCATGGTCGACGAACCGATTTCGCCGGCCTTGGTCTTCTGCTTGAAGTAGCCCAGGCTGATGTAGCCCCACACGTCGCGCGACCAGTCGATCAGGATGGTGTTGGTGCGCGTGACGGCGTCGAACAGCTCGGCCATGTAGTCGTGCGGCTCGATCTGGATCGTGTAGGGGTTGAAGGTCAGGCCCAGCTGGTTCTCGATGACCGACTGGCTGAAGGCTTCCCAGTCCTTCTCGGGGTAGGCCGACAGGTGGGCGTTGTAGTTGCCGACGGCGCCGTTCATCTTGGCCAGCAGCTTGACCTCGGCGATGCGCTCGCGGGCGTTGGCCAGGCGAGCCACCACGTTGGCGACTTCCTTGCCCACGGTGGTGGGCGAAGCCGTCTGGCCGTGCGTGCGGCTCAGCATCGGGATCTCGGCGAACTGGTGGGCCATGCCGCTCAGGGTGCCGATCAGGGCGTCGATCGTCGGCAGGATGACCTGCTCGCGCGCGGCCTTGAGCATCAGGCCATGGCTGGTGTTGTTGATGTCTTCCGAGGTGCAGGCGAAGTGCACGAACTCACCGGCCTTTTCCAGCTCGGGGTGGTTGGCAAAGCGCTGCTTGATCCAGTACTCGACCGCCTTGACGTCGTGGTTGGTCGTCTTCTCGATGTCCTTGATGGCCTGGGCATCGGCCTCGCAGAACCGGGCCACCAGGCCACGCAGGTAGCCGCGTGCGGCTTCGGACAGCGGCGCGAACTCGGGCAGGCCAGCGTCCGACAGGGCAATGAACCACTCGATCTCGACCTGCACGCGGCGGTGCATCAGACCGAACTCGGACAGCAGCGGGCGCAGCGCGGCGACCTTGGCGGCGTAACGGCCGTCCAGCGGCGACAGGGCGGAAAGGGCAGACAGGTTCATGGCGGAGGCCGGCCGCAAGACCGGGTCAGGCTGGGTTCGAAAGAGATCGCCGGCACAGCAGCAGGCGAACCCGCCATTTTACTGTCCCGACTGGGCCACTGGCCAGTGCGCGGCCAGCGCCTCGGGCTCGATGCGGGCGCGCACCGACAAAGCCTCGGTCCGGAACCGCCAGGCATGGAAGACTGCCCAGGGCCAGTAAAGCCCCCCACTGAGCACCACCAACGCGAGGTGCATCAGACGCATCCGCACATACGCGCCCGCCGGCAACTTGCTGCGGAAGCGCAGGTGACGGCAGCCGGTGTGGTTCCACGCCAGGTTCTGCAGACGCGCCACCAGAAAGGGCCACACCGCGACCGCGCTGCCGGCCACCCAGACGGCAGCCAACCAGCCGCTGGACGCCGGCACAGGCTGCCATCCCAGGGCCATGAAGGCCACAGCCCATGTCAGGCAGATGCCCCCACCCACACCGGCCGCAGCCACCCCGCTCCACGCGAGCGTCCGCAGCCCCAGCTGCCACAACGCCGAGGGGGCGCCACGCCAGATCAGCGCCAGGGGACCGAGTCGCAGCCGCTGTTGCCGGTAGGCCAGCCAGCGCCACCACCATGCGGGAAAACAGGCCACGACGGCCACCAGCAGAGCACCCCATGCCACCAGACCCAGCGGATGCGGACTGCGCAGCAGCCACAGTCCGGACGCGGCCAGGACGGCCGTGCACGCGGCAGCCAGCCCCACCGCCCCGTACAAGGCCAGCAAAGAGCCGTCGAACGCCAGCCGCCGCCCCCCCCAGGTGATGCGCGACAGGTCGTCGGCCAGCCGAAGGTGGAGCCAGATCGGCACTGCACAGCAGGCGAGCGCCACGGCCAGAACGGCGGCCCACAGGGTGTCGCCGGCCAGCGCGCCCGCCACGCCGGCAAGCAGGCTGACACCGAGGAAGTCACGCAGCCACAGACTCTGCACAGGGATGAGGAGGTCGAGCGCGTGGCCGCCCACCCGGGTGTGCTGCAGCAGCCAGCGTCGGTTGGCCGCCCGCGCCCAGGGCAGCGCGAGCCCGCCGGTCAGCAGCACGATCAAGGCGTGGCGCCACCAGATCCGCACGAAGTCCCGGGGGCGGGCATCGAAATGGAACCGCGCCTCGCGCACCACCCCGCGAGGCAGCCGCGGCAACAGCGAGGCGGCCGACTCCGGCGCGAGTGGGCCCGGCCCGGTCAGCGGGAGCATGGACGAAGTCGGCGGGCCGTCGTGGCGGCCGCCAATGGGGCGGGCCCGCGTCAGCGCGTCGGGTCCGGGCTCGGTGTCAGCACCGTCCGCCGCGCCTGCGCGCGACGGCATCACGTGACACGCGAGCCTCCCCACCAGCCTGGCGAAGTACTGCATGGGACGGAAGGCGGGGTCCGTTGATCAAGTTACGAATGTAGCTTCGCCGGGCGCGCCCGTGGCGATCTGGCGACCCCCACATCGGGTGTCTCCCCCCTAGAAAACCTCCCCACGTGGCCGAGAAGCGCGCTTGGCTAGAATCCGTTCAAACACACATCACGACACAGAATGAAACTGATCGGATCCCTGACCAGCCCCTTCGTCCGCAAGGTGCGCATCGTGCTGGCCGAGAAAAAACTCGACTACAAGTTCGTGTTGGAAGACGTGTGGGCGCCTGACACGGCCATTGCGGATGCCAACCCCCTGGGTAAGGTGCCCTGTCTCGTGATGGAGGGCGGCGAAGCCATCTTCGATTCGCGCGTCATCGTCGAGTACGTCGACACCCTCTCGCCGGTGGGCAAGCTGATTCCGCTGAGCGGCCGCGAACGGGTCGAGGTGCGCACCTGGGAAGCCCTGGCCGACGGCCTGCTGGACGCCGCCGTGCTGGCCCGCATGGAGCAGACCTGGAACGGCCGGACCGATGCGCAGCGCAGCCAGGCATGGATCGACCGTCAGATTGCCAAGATTCACCAGAGCCTGAAGGCCATGAGCCTGGGGCTGGGCGACCGCCCCTGGTGCGCCGGCAATCACCACAGCCTGGCGGACATCGCCGTGGGCTGCGCGCTGGGCTACCTTGATTTCCGCTTCCCGGACATCGACTGGCGCACCTACTACCCCAACCTGGCCAAGCTGTCGGACAAGCTCGCGCAGCGCCAGGCCTTCATCGACACCGCGCCGCCCAAGGCGTGATCCCTGCGCGGCGACCTCAGGCGTCGGTCGTCGGTGAGAACGAATGCGGGCTGGCCCGATGCCAGTACTGCTCGAACGCGGCATGCCGCCATGGCATGTCGCCCCGCTCGGCGGCCAGGATTTCGCCAGGCGCCAGGTACACCAACAGGTTGGACAGTCGCCGCACCTCGTAGCCCGAGAGGCGCCGCACGATGTGATCCGGCGAAATCTCGTTGGGGTGGGTGAGCCCGGCCGCCTGGACCAGCTCCTTGAGCGCGTGCAGCGTGTTCTGGTGATAGCGGAACACCCGCTGCGTCTTGTCCGGGACGACCAAGGCGCGCTGGCGTGTCGGGTCCTGGCTCGTCACGCCCGTCGGACAATGGCCCGTGTGGCAACTCTGGGCCTGGATGCAGCCCAGCGCGAACATGAAGCCCCGCGCCGAATTGCACCAGTCGGCACCCAGCGCCATCATGCGGGCGATGTCAAAGGCGCTGATCACCTTGCCGGCGCAGCCGATCTTGACGCGGTGTCGCTGGTTCAGACCCACCAGCGTGTTGTGCACCAGCAGGAGACCCTCCTGCAGAGGGGCCCCGACGTGGTCGGTGAACTCCAGCGGCGCCGCACCCGTGCCGCCTTCTGCCCCGTCGACCACGATGAAGTCGGGCCACAGACCGGTTTCCTGCATGGCCTTGGCCAGCGCAAACCACTCCCACGGGTGGCCGATGCACAGCTTGAAACCCACCGGTTTGCCGCCGGAGAGCTGACGCAGGCGTTCGATGAACCGCATCATCTCCATCGGCGTGTGGAAGGCGCTGTGGCGAGCCGGTGAAACGCAGTCCTGGCCCACCATCACCCCGCGCGCGTCCGCGATCTCGGGCGTGACCTTCGGACCGGGCAGCACACCGCCATGGCCCGGCTTGGCACCCTGGCTGAGCTTCAGCTCGATCATCCTCACCTGGGGCTCGCGGGCGTTGCGCTGGAAGGCATCGGGGTCGAATCGGCCGTCCGGTGTACGGCAGCCGAAGTAGCCCGAACCGATCTCCCAGATCAGGTCACCGCCCGGCTCGCGGTGGTAGCGGCTGATCGAGCCCTCGCCCGTGTCATGGGCGAAGTGACCCAGCTTGGCACCGGCATTGAGCGCCAGCACCGCATTCGCACTCAAGGCCCCGAAGCTCATGGCCGAGATGTTGAACACGCTGGCACTGTAGGGCTGGGTGCAGGAACTGCCGCCCGCACCGATCACGATGCGGAAATCGTGGCTGGCCAGCGTGGTGGGGGCCAGCGAATGGTTGATCCATTCGTAACCCGCCTGCCCCACATCCATCCGGGTGCCGAAGGGCCGCTTGTCGGGCTCGCCTTTGGCACGCTGGTAGACCAGGGAACGCTGCTGCCGGGAGAAGGGCGCGGCCT
Organism: Aquabacterium olei; assembly: GCA_029279925.1. Taxonomy (GTDB): domain Bacteria; phylum Pseudomonadota; class Gammaproteobacteria; order Burkholderiales; family Burkholderiaceae_C; genus Aquabacterium; species Aquabacterium olei_A. The sequence goes on along the minus strand of JAJUHM010000208.1, from coordinate 406 downwards.
CGCCGTCGCCCTCGATGAAGTACTGGCGGATCTCCGGCCGGATGAATTCCAGCAGGTAGCGCAGGTGCCCGATCACGGGGTAGTTCCGCAACACGGCGCGGCTGGTCTGCCGCAGGTCGTTGACGCCGAGGGCGCACAGCGCCATTCCCAGCAGCGCGGCAACGAGGGCACCCTGCCCGCCCGTGCCATCCAGCCAGTGCCACCCGCCGACCAGCATCAACACCAGCGACAGGACGAGGATCGCATAGCGGATCGGTACGTGCTCGTTGAGCCGCATCAGCCAGCGTGGCATGGTCGTCTCCTTCTCTTGTTGAGCCGAACGTCGGGCCGCGCCACGACGCCCCGATGTGATCCTAGACCCGGGCTCCCCCTCCAGGTCAATTCAAGTGCGGGTCAAAGCCCGTCC